>NZ_JBBCMI010000006.1:0-289082 GCF_037152415.1 Cedecea sp. AS113 | reverse complement strand
GACCCTGTTAATGGACGCAAGAATCCCATAATATCAAACGCCTGAAATTTTCTTTCCGAAGAAAGAAAAGAGAAATCCCTCTCTCTTTTCTCCTCAATGCTCGATTGTTCGGTAACCGAACACACCATGAATACTGCTGCCGCTAAAATTAAGGCGTAACGGTATCAAACATCATGGTCACGGCCCCGATGTAGGTCCCGGCCGTTGGTTTAGAGCCAGCCGCTTTCTGGCTTACCGTCAGGGTGGCCGTTTTCTCTGCTGCGGCTTCGGTCGTGTTGTACAGCGTGACCGCTGACACGGCGTCAACCGGCAACGTCTGGCCGGCAATATTCACCTGGAGATCGATAGTATCCGTACCGCTGGCCGAGCTGAGCACAGGCTGCCCGGACAGATAGGCTTTGATGCCCCCGCCGGAATTTTTCATTTGCAGCTGCTGAGAAAACCCATCCAGAGAGCCCGTCGCCGCGTTCCATGCCATTTTTTGCGTCTGGGCATTCCAGCCGTTAACTGGCGTGACAAAGAACTCAGTATCAGGGATCGCCGCCTCTACGTTGAAATCAACCTGCAGAGGAGCAGCGTGAACCGCCGATGCCGTCGCCAGAAGGGCACCGAGTAAAGTCATTTTTTTTGCGTACATATATCATTCCTTTTGATAACAGAGAGAACAGGGTTACTTCAAATTACGAACCTGATTTCAGCGCCTTTTTTTGACCACCTTCATTCAGCGTGTAGTGCCAGATTTTTTGCGGCACAATGTCCCGCTCCAGGCTCCGGCCGGGCCTTAATTGAATATTGACGGGTGGACTACAGTCTTTAAGTGTTGCATCGCAGGATTTCAGGTCGCTGATAACCACGGAGGCATTCCCCTTGTTGCTGATAAGCAGTTTTTTACCTTTATCCGTAATTTGCGTATCGAAGCGAACATTATCGGGATGAACGGTCACAATGGTGCCAAACCCGGTGAGTACGCTGACGCTGGCGTTGATGGCATCCTGATACTTTTCAACTTCATCCTTGCTGAGCGTAAATTCATCCCTGTTTTTCGGCACGACGGGAATATAACGCACGCGATAATAAGACTCTTTATTGCGGGCGCCGGTATAGACCAGTCTGTTGGTTTGCATTCCGCCCGCAGGGATAATTAGCCGCGGCGGGGACGAAATAACCCCGGCGCCCTGCCCGTTAACAATGGCCGCATTATCAAGCGGAATTTCCTTTGCCGGGCTGTGCTCGTTATAAACTATTTCACTAACCTCAACGCGTACAAATGCCGTGGCATCCCCGGAGTTATGAATGCGTTTGGCGAGGGTGTTTTTACCGGAATAGATATACTCATTTAACGGACCCACATTGATCACCGGGCCAGCGACTGCCGGCATAGCCAGAGTAATTAACATTGTCAAAGGCAAGGCTGTGGATATCGCATTTCTTTTTGTTTTAGTCGATTTATTTTCAGATAAAGACATAAAAGCATCGCCATAAATTAATTTCATTGCTGCGTATTATGTCTGCCAGCACGATTTGCACAACGCTAAACAGCTTAATTAAGAAACAAATAATAAATCTCATCAATTAATATGTAACCACAAAGAGTCATGCAACCTTATGTTTTTAAACGCTAATAACAAAAGCATTCATTAATAATATATTGACATACATTCAGTTTAAGGCAGGCAGCACGCTTACTTCCGCCGTCCTGAGATACCACAACCTGTCTTTGCAAAAAACGAACAAACAAAAACGCCAAACAATTAACACCACCTCATGTATTAATAAGCGCATGAAATGGAATTTAAATTCAGTCGTAATAACACGTTACGATCAATAATTTCCGTAAATGCCATCCTATTATTTATTTCAATGCCCATAGCGAAGTTTACGCTCAGCCCAATGGAAACCAACCCGGCTATATCATTAAATTCTCTCTGCTTATCATGAGATCTTAATCACACTTTTCAGTGAGTTAGCGCCAGGTAAAAACCGCTTAGCCTGCCTCGCAACCGCTTATTCCTGTATACGACCACTCGGCCACTCTTTTCCCCCTCTTACCGCAAAAATCGTCACGCTATGGCTGGGCTATTTTTATGCCCTTCTTTTACAACAACCAGGTTCAGCGAGACGGCGAACAGGCATGACGCCAGGGCTGACAAACGGATGAATTATGAATAAAAATAAATTTCTCAAACATATACCCTGGGTGATTCTGGGTATCATCGGGGCCTGCTGTCTGGCCGTCGTCGCCCTGCGACGGGGGGAACACATCAGCGCCCTGTGGATCGTCGTCGCCTCGGTGTCGGTCTATCTGGTGGCTTACCGCTACTACAGCCTTTATATCGCCCAGAAGGTGATGAAGCTGGATCCTACCCGCGCCACACCGGCGGTGATCAATAACGATGGGCTGAACTATGTCCCGACCAACCGCAACGTGCTGTTTGGCCACCACTTCGCTGCGATAGCCGGAGCCGGGCCTCTGGTCGGCCCGGTGCTGGCGGCGCAGATGGGCTATCTGCCCGGAGTGCTCTGGCTACTGGCAGGCGTTGTACTGGCCGGGGCGGTTCAGGACTTTATGGTGCTGTTTATCTCCTCGCGCCGAAACGGGGCTTCTCTTGGCGAGATGATCAAAGAAGAGATGGGGCCCGTGCCGGGGACGATTGCCCTGTTTGGCTGCTTCCTGATCATGATAATTATCCTGGCCGTGCTGGCTCTTATCGTGGTGAAAGCGCTGGCTGAAAGCCCGTGGGGCGTATTTACCGTTTGCTCGACGGTGCCGATTGCCCTGTTTATGGGCATTTATATGCGCTTTATTCGTCCAGGCAGGGTCGGTGAAGTGTCCGTTATCGGGATTGTGCTGCTGGTCGCCTCGATTTACTTCGGGGGCGTGATTGCCCACGACCCTTACTGGGGCCCGGCGCTGACCTTTAAAGACACTACCATTACCTTTACGCTCATCGGCTATGCCTTTGTCTCCGCCCTGCTGCCGGTCTGGCTGATCCTCGCCCCGCGCGACTACCTGGCGACCTTCCTGAAAATCGGCGTTATCGTCGGCCTGGCGATTGGGATCGTTATCCTCAATCCAGAGCTGAAAATGCCGGCGATTACCCAATACGTGGATGGTACCGGTCCGCTGTGGAAAGGTGCATTGTTCCCGTTCCTGTTTATCACCATTGCCTGTGGCGCAGTATCCGGTTTCCACGCGCTTATCGCGTCCGGCACCACGCCAAAACTGCTGGCCTGTGAAACCGATGCTCGCTTTATCGGCTACGGTGCGATGCTGATGGAGTCATTTGTGGCCGTTATGGCCCTGGTGGCGGCATCCATCATTGAGCCAGGTCTGTACTTTGCCATGAATACGCCACCGGCGGGTCTGGGCTTTACCATGCCAAACCTGCACGAGCTGGGCGGGGAAAACGCGCCAGTGATTATGGCGCAGCTGAAGGAAGTGACCGCGCACGCGGCCGCCACCGTCAGTTCCTGGGGCTTTGTGATTTCGCCTGAGCAGATCCTGCAGACGGCAAAAGATATCGGGGAACCTTCCGTGCTTAACCGCGCAGGCGGCGCGCCTACGCTTGCCGTCGGTATTGCACATGTGTTCCACAAAATTGTGCCCGTCGCCGACATGGGCTTCTGGTACCACTTCGGGATCCTGTTTGAAGCGCTGTTTATTCTTACCGCGCTGGATGCCGGCACCCGTTCTGGCCGCTTTATGCTGCAGGATCTGCTGGGTAACTTTATCCCGTTCCTGAAGAAAACCGACTCGCTAGTGGCCGGTATCATCGGCACCGCTGGCTGCGTAGGCCTGTGGGGCTACCTGCTGTATCAGGGCGTGGTCGATCCGCTGGGCGGCGTGAAAAGCCTGTGGCCGCTGTTCGGCATCTCCAATCAGATGCTGGCGGCAGTTGCATTAGTGCTGGCCACAGTGGTGCTGGTGAAGATGAAACGTACCCAGTACATTTGGGTCACCGTGGTGCCTGCGGTCTGGCTGCTGATCTGTACCACCTGGGCGCTGGGCCTGAAGCTGTTTAGCAGCAACCCGCAGATGGAAGGCTTCTTCTTCATGGCCAACCAGTATAAGGCGCGTATCGCCGCCGGTGGGGCGGATCTGACGGCTCAAGACCTCGCCAACATGAACCACATTGTCGTCAATAACTACACCAACGCGGGCCTGAGCATTCTGTTCCTGGTGGTGGTTTACAGCATTATTTTCTACGGCATTAAGGCCTGGAAAGAGGCGCGTAAATCCGACCAGCCGACGGACAAAGAAACGCCTTACCAGCCTGTGCCGAAAGAAGGCATTAAGATTTCTTCCGGACACTGATCGCTTCATCTGACAGCCCCGCATTAGCGGGGCTTAAATCACTAAAGGAGCGACGAATGTTTGATAACTTAGGTGCTGCAAAAAAGTACCTCGGCCAGGCGGCAAGAATGCTCGTTGGCATTCCGGACTATGATACCTACGTGCTGCATATGCAGACGAACCACCCGGATCAGCCGCCCATGACCTACAAAGAATTCTTCCGTGAACGCCAGCAGGCGCGCTACGGCGGAGACGGTAAAGGCGGCATGCGCTGCTGTTAACAGGAAGGACGCGATGACACCGATTGCAGTAACCGTATTAACCGGCTTTTTGGGTGCAGGGAAAACCACCCTGTTACGTCATATCCTGCATACCCAGCAGGACGAGAAGATTGCCGTTATTGAAAATGAATTTGGCGAAACGCCTATCGACAGTCAGCTGATTGGCGACCGCGCCACACGTATAACGACCCTGAGCAACGGCTGTATTTGCTGCACGCGCTCAAGCGAGCTGGAAGATGCCCTGCTGGATCTGCTTGATAGCCGGGACAAAGGTGAAATCCACTTCGACAGGCTCATCGTCGAATGCACCGGCATGGCCGACCCTGGCCCTATCCTGCAGGCCTTTTTCGCCCATGAAATCATCTGCGAACGCTACCTGCTTGACGGCGTGATCGCCCTGGTCGACGCGGTACATGCCGATTCACAGCTGGATCAGTTCCCGCTCGCCCAGTCGCAAATCGGCTACGCCGATCGTATTTTACTGACCAAAACCGATGTAGCCGGTGAATCCGCTGCATTGACTGAACGCCTGCAGCGCATTAACGCACGCGCGCCTGTGTACCCTATCCTGCACGGCAATATCGATCTTCCGCTGCTGTTTAACACCCGCGGCTTTATGCTGGAAGAAAACGTCGTGGCGACAAAACCTCGCTTCCACCGCATTGCCCCGCAGCAAAATGAAGTCTCATCCATTGTGGTGACGCTGGACTACCCGGTGGCGCTGTCCGCCGTCTCTTCCGTGATGGAGAACCTGCTGTCCGGCTTCGCCAACAACCTGCTCCGCTACAAAGGAATGCTGTGGATTGAAGACCAGCCCTGCCGCCTGCTGTTCCAGGGCGTGCAGCGCCTATACAGCGCCGACTGGGACCGCGAATGGCAGCCGGACGAAACGCCGGAGAGCACGCTGGTGTTCATCGGCGTCTCGCTCCCGGAGGCCGAAATCCGCGACGCTTTTGCCGGATTAAAACCTGCCGCGTAGAGCAATAACCTTAAAGCCCTACCGCCTCTTTTAACGACTTCAAATAGCGGCGGCTCACCGGCACGGTGCGGCCATCCCGCAGCAACAGCTCCGCCTGACTGTTATCCTCCAGGCGGATCTCCTGCAAATAATTCATGTTCACCAGATATTGCCGGTGGCAGCGCAGCAGCGGCGTGCGGCTTTCCAGCGTGCGCAGTGTTAATTCGGTAAAGCCTTCTTTGCCATCCCGGCTGGTGACATACACCCCGCTTAGCCGGCTGCTGACGTAGGCCACCTCCTCCATCTGCAGCAGCCAGATGCGGCTGTGGCCGCTGCACGGGATAAATTTTAGCGGCTGCTGGCTGTCCGGCAGGCGGGAAACATCCTGCGCTTCGCTCTCCTGATGCAGGCGAGCCAGCGTTTTTTGCAGCCGCTGCGCTTCGATAGGTTTGAGCAGATAGTCAAATGCGCACTCCTCAAACGCCTGTACCGCGTATTCATCAAAAGCGGTGAGAAACACAATGCGTGGCCGATGGCGTTCGTCGAGCATCCCCACCATTTCCAGCCCGCTAATACGCGGCATCTGGATATCGAGAAACAGCACGTCCGGGCGCAGTTTGTTCACCGCGCTAATCGCCTCTATCGCGTTGGCGCATTCCCCGACTATCTCAATCTCGCCATCGTTCTCAAGCAGGACGCGCAGGTTCTCACGCGCCAGCGGTTCATCATCCACAATCAATACTCTTAACATACCAACTCCTCGGTGGGCAGGCGCACGGTGATGCAGGTAACACGGTCGGGGTCGCAGCTCACGGCCAGGCCATAATCTTCCCCAAACTTCGCCCGCAGCCGCTTGTCCACCAGATTCATTCCCAGTCCGTTACCGTTCTCTTTTGGCCGGTACAACCCGGCATTATCCTCGACATCCACCAGCACGTCTTTTCCCTCTGTACGGGCACGAATAGTAATCATGCCGTGGCCTAATTGCTGAGAGGTGCCGTGTTTAATGGCGTTTTCCACAATCGGCTGTAGCGTGAAAGCTGGCAAACGCTGATTCGCCAGCTCGTCGGGCACCTGCCAGTCCACCGCCAACTGAGTCTGGAAACGCGCCAGCTCAATTTGCAGATAGGCATTCACGTGCTCAATTTCATCGGAAAGCGTGACAATTTCAGACGGGCGCTTGAGATTTTTGCGGAAAAATGTCGAGAGGTACTGCACAAGCTGCCCGGCTTTGTCGCCATCGTGGCGAATAACCGCTTTCAGCGTGTTCAACGCATTAAATAAGAAGTGCGGGTTCACCTGGGCATGCAGCAGCTTAATCTCGGACTGCGCCAGCAGCGCTTTTTGTTGTTCATATTTCCCGGCGAGGATTTGCGCCGACAGCAGCTGCGCAATCCCTTCGCCGAGCGTGCGGTTGATCGAGCTAAACAGCCGGTTACGCGCCTCATAGAGTTTTATCGTACCGATCACCCGCTGATTTTCCCCCCGCAGCGGGATAACCAGCGTCGACCCCAGCTTGCAGTTAGGATGCAGCGAGCAGCGATAAGGCACCTCATTGCCGTCGGCGTAAACCACTTCGTTATTCTCGATGGCCTGCCAGGTGTAACCCGACGAAATAGGCTTGCCCGCCAGGTGGTGATCGGCCCCGGTGCCAATAAACGCCAACAGCCTTTCCCGATCGGTGATCGCCACGGCGCTGATGTCCAGTTCCCGGTGCAGCACCTTCGCCACCTTCAGGCTATTTTGTTCGTTGAATCCCTGCCGGAGGATCCCCTCGGTTGCGGCCGCGACCTTTAGCGCGGTGGCGGAGAACGCGGAAGTGTATTTCTCAAACATCGCGCGTTTATCCAGCAGAATGCGCATAAACATGGCGGCACCCAGCGTGTTGGTGACCATCATCGGCGCAGCGATGCTTTCCACCAGGTGGAGTGCATCCTCAAAGGGCCGTGCGATAAGCAAGATAATGATCATCTGCACCAGTTCGGCGACAAAGCTCGTCGCTCCGGCGACCAGCGGGCTAAACAGTTTGTCCGTCCTGCCCCGGCGGATTAAAACGCTGTGGATTAACCCGCCAATCAGTCCTTCCGCTATGGTGGAGATCATGCAGCTCAGCGCCGTCATTCCACCGAGAGAATAGCGATGCAGCCCGCCGGTTAGCCCCACCAGCCCGCCCACCACCGGCCCGCCTAACAGGCCGCCCATCACGGCGCCAATGGCGCGCGTGTTGGCAATGGAGCCTTCAATGTGAAGACCAAAATAGGTGCCCATAATGCAGAAAACCGAGAAGGTGATGTAGCACAGCAGCTTGTGGGGTAAGCGCACGGTCACCTGCATCAGGGGGATAAACAGCCGGGTTTTACTCATTAACCAGGCAATGACCAGGAACACGCACATCTGCTGCAGAAGCAGCAGGACTAAATTGGATTCGTACATCTTCAGACAATCTCCGCTCTCGAGGCGGGAAAGATACCTTGATGAGACTAGAATTTCCGGGGCATGGCGCAGATTTGTTAAATTTGGTACGAAAATAACAGCGAAAACGGCACCAGGGAGAACCAATATAAAACTAAAAAAACCAGGCAGAACAATCATCGACCAATAACATATCGTTAATAAAATCGATTAACAGCCCGTTCATTATTTATCCCCCCCACACTCCGCTGATTATTATTTAAACAAACGCAGTTAATCAATTTAACGATAAGCAATGCCATGTTTTTGCTAAAGCGTATTAATCCCGGTCAGGAAAGAACCATCATGGATTTATATTTCTTATGGCTATAAGTCATATCTTTATATTCTTCTGAGCAACGGTATTAGCAGGTAGTATCAGCCAAATAACAACGATTCAACGCCCATAACACGGCATTCGTGCGCTAATTGGCAGCATATCATGCTGTTGCATTGCGGAAAATTTCAGCAGGTAAGGACCAGGATAATGATCGTTCTCTCGGGCGTATCAAAAATATTTGCCAGCAGACATGGCGCCATTACCGCCGTAGATAATATTAATATCAACGTCAATAAAGGCCAGATTTACGGCATTATTGGCTACAGCGGCGCGGGTAAAAGCACATTAATAAGGTTATTAAATGGGCTGGAGAAACCCACGTCAGGATCGATCATTGTCGCCGGGCAGGATATTGCCCAGGCCAGAGGCGAACAGCTCCGTCAGGCTCGCCTAAAAGTCAGCATGGTCTTTCAGCACTTTAATCTGCTGTGGTCCCGGACCGTTGCCGAGAATATTGCCTTTCCCCTGCAAATTGCCGGTGTTAATAAAAGCCAGATTCAGCAGCGTGTTAACGAGCTGATTAAGCTTGTGGGGCTGGAGGGGCGCGAAAACGCCTGGCCCGCTCAGCTAAGCGGTGGCCAAAAGCAGCGAGTCGGCATTGCTCGCGCGCTGGCCAATAACCCGGATGTTTTACTGTGCGACGAAGCCACTTCGGCGCTGGATCCGCAAACGACCGACGCAATTCTCGATCTGCTGCTCGACATTAACCGCCAGCTCAACTTAACCATCGTGCTCATCACCCATGAAATGCATGTGGTGCGCAAAGTTTGTCAGCGCGTAGCGGTGATGGAAAACGGCAGAATCGTTGAAGAAGGCCCGGTGCTGGATATTTTCACCCACCCGAAGCAGCCCATCACGCAAACTTTTGTGCGTCAGATTGCGGGGCAAAATACGCCCAGAGAACCCTTCAATCCGCTCTGGGTTCAGGGCATTGGCGGCAGCATTCTGAAGCTGATTTTCCCTGGCGGAGAAGCCCAGCAGCCGGTGATTGCCGATGTCATTCAGCATTTTAACGTCGCGCTGAATATCCTGCACGGCAACATTACCCAGACGGTAGACGGCGCGTTTGGCGAGCTGTACGTCCATATGGATGACGCCAGCCAGCTAGAAAATATTGTGCAATACCTGAATCAAAAGCGGGTAGAGACTGAGGTTATTCGACATGCTTGAGCAATACTTCCCGCATTTAAAACTGGACAAACTGTGGGCCGCCACAGGCGAAACGCTCTACATGACGGCCTGGTCGGGAGTGGCAACGTTCGTGTTTGGCATCGCCCTCGGCGTGCTGCTGTTTCTCACTTCTCGCGGTCAACTGTTGCAGAATCGACTGGTTTACTCGGTGGTGACCGTGCTGGTCAACGTCTTCCGCTCGATCCCGTTCATCATTCTGATCGTCCTGCTGATCCCCTTCACGAAAACGCTGGTTGGCACCATTCTCGGCACCAACGCCGCGCTGCCGGCGCTGATCGTCGGGGCGGCCCCCTTCTACGCCCGCCTGGTGGAAATTGCACTGCGCGAAGTCGATAAAGGCGTTATTGAAGCCACGCGTTCAATGGGGGCCAAAACCCACACGCTGATCTTCCGCGTGCTGCTGCCTGAATCCTCTCCGGCGCTGGTGTCCGGGATGACTGTCACTCTGATTGCGCTGGTGAGCTACAGCGCCATGGCTGGGGTTATCGGTGCTGGCGGCTTAGGCAACCTCGCCTATCTGGAAGGTTTCCAGCGTAACCATAATGACGTCACGCTGGTGGCCACGGCCACTATTCTGGCGATCGTTTTTATTATTCAGTTTATCGGCGACCGCATCACACACCTGCTCGATAAACGCTAACGGCTTTCACACCTTTCGGGCGACAGAAGCACACACTGCCGCCTGGAATTCCACGGCAATGCACTTTTAATCACTAATCACGACTGGACGAAATAATGAAAAAACAGTTTATGATGTTAGCTCTGGCTTCTTTAACCGCGTTAAGTCTTCACGCCAACGCCGCTGAAAAACTGATTGTGGGCGCCTCCAACGTCCCGCATGCGGAAATTCTCGAGCAGGCGAAGCCGATTCTGGCGAAAGAAGGCATCGATCTTGAGATCAAAACCTTCCAGGACTATATCCTGCCGAATACCGCGCTGGCCGAGCATGAGATTGACGCCAACTACTTCCAGCATCAGCCCTATCTGGATTCGGTGCTACAGGATCATAAAGGCGATAAAAACTACGATTTCGTCAGCGCCGGGGCAATCCACGTAGAGCCGATCGGCATCTATTCGAAGAAATATAAAAGCCTGAAGGATCTGCCGCAGAACGGCAAAATCATTCTGCGTGACTCGGTGGCCGAAGAAGGTCGTATTCTGGCTATCTTCCAGCGCGAAGGCGTGATCACCCTGAAACCTGGCGTGAAGCCGGTTAACGCGCGCATCAGCGACATTGCCAGCAACCCGAAAAACCTGCAGTTCAAAGCGGATATTGAAGCCGCCCTGCTGCCGCAGATGTACGCCAACAACGAAGGCGATGCGGTGGTGATCAACGCCAACTACGCGCTGGATGCGGGCCTGAACCCGATTAAAGATCCGATTGCCGTCGAAAGCGCCGAAGGCAACCCGTATGCCAATATCATTACCGTGCACCGCGCCGACGTGAAGAAACATGACATCGTCGAGCTGGTGAAAGTCCTGCACTCTAAGCAGATTCAGGACTGGATCAACGAGAAATATCACGGTGCGGTTGTGCCGGTTAATCAGTAATACGAAAAAGGGGCGCAATGCGCCCCTTTAGTCATTCAATAATGGCAAGATCGCAGGCAAAACTAATCGACGATTTTTTCCAGATCCAGCAACTCTTCCAGCGTCAGCATGTTGCTTTGGGCTACCGCCAGCGCATCGTCCAGTCCTTTGTTGTAGAGCGCAGGTGCCATTTTTTTCACCAGCTCGTCAAGGAAGAATTCGGCTTCAAACTGCCCTATTTGCAGGTCGTGCTTGTCGTCCAGCCAGTCGCTGATAAAGTCGCTCAGCTTGCGGTAGTCTTCGGCGGGTAATTCAATCTTCTTCATGACGCCTCCACGCCCGGTACCACCAGCGATTCGCCGATGGCGTAGAACTGGCCGCCGGCAATATAGTGCAGGCTGCGGTATTCCGGCGGGGAGGTTTCAAACGACCAGTGACCGTTCTGGAACACCCGGTCGTCAGCCCAGGCACCGATAACTTCGCCGATAAACAGGTCGTGGGCCTGATGGTTATGCGGTTCGGGGATAAGCCTGCAGACCATCCAGGCCGTGCAGCCCGCGACCAGCGGTACGCTGTGGCCAGGGGCGCGGAACAGCTCCACGCCGGATTGTTCGAGCTTGTCGGGCATCTCTTTCAGGCTGTGGGTACCCAGAAAATGGGTCATTTTGAGCTGGGCGGCACAGGGCACCTGAATCACAAAGGTGCCGCTGTTTTCGATAAGCGTGCGGGTGGCGGTGATTTTATCCAGCACCACCATCAGCTTGGATGGGGTAAAATCCAGCGCACAGGCCCAGGCGGCGGTCATCACGTCGTCCACGCCATTGTGGTGGGCAGACACCAGCACGGTTGGGCCGTGGTTGATCAGGCGATAAGACTTTTCTAACGGCACTTCAATGATATGTGGGTTCATACTTCGCATCCAGTTTTCATCAGGTTGCCGTCAGTTTGCCTGAACAACTAGCGCATTACTTTTCCTTTTTGTGGCGTAGCTGATGAGGCAGACAAATCAGCACCAGACCGACGAAAATCGCCGCCACGCCGAGAAGTTTGCCCGGACTGAACGCTTCGTTAAGCCACGGCAGATTAATAGCCGCGAACCACACCAGCACATAGCTCAGGCTTAAAAGCGGATACGCTTTACTGAGCGGAATGCGTTTCAACGCCATATACCAGCAGCCCATGGAAAACGCGTAGGCCGCGAGCCCACCGATCAGCGCCAGCAGCCCGTAACCGCCAAACAACACGGCCTGAATAAACTCAAGGCTCGCTGCAGCGGGAGGAAACTGAACCATCGCCCATTTCATGCTGAGCTGCGCCCCGCTGACCAGCAGCACGCTCATTAACGCCCAGATATAGCCCATCAGGCGTGCCCTCCCAGCGCGATAATCCCCAGAATGATCAGCATCACGCCCAGCCAGTGGTGCGCCGAAATTTTCTCTTTCCAGATCCAGCGCGCGGCAAGGGTGACAAAAATAAAGTTCAGGCTCAGCATGGGGTAAGCGATGCTCACCTCGACGTGCTGGAGCACCAGCAGCCAGACGAGCATCCCCAGCCCTAATAACAGAACGCTCAGCCCAAGCCACAGCATCAGGTGGCGGCGCCCCGCCCCCTGAGCCGCCTGCTTCTGGCACAGCTGCCCGCCGCAGCTAAGCAAACTGGCCAGAATAATCAGCGCAATATTCATGGTTGCGCGTCGTACTCAAACAGCACAAAGCGCCCGCTGTTGGCCCGGTGATCCGGCTCCGGCAGCTTCAGGTCATTGAGATCGGTGTTATTCGACACCAGCAGCATCAGCGACACTTTGCCCAGCTTGCGGTGTTCCGCCAGCCAGGATGCGAACTCATCACCGTAAACAAAGCGGTTAGATACATCCGGATAATCAAGGCCGTAGCGCAGCTCGCCCGCCTGATTATAAAGATTGATATCGCTCCGCTTCAGCTCCCACGCCACTCCGGCGGCAATGCCGACGTTGTTGGTGAAGATGTAGCGACTGTCTTCCAGCTGCGGACGCATTTCATGAATGAACGCCTGCGGCTGCTTGGAATTTTCCACTTTCGATGGAATCACCACACCCACCAGCAGCGCCAGACCCAGCGGGCACAGCGCCGCCCAGTACCAGCGTTTAGCGGTCTGGCTCAGGGTCAAAAGACCGAACAGCCCCCAGACGGCAAAGGCCACGCACGCCAGTACAACTTTCAGCGTTTCATTGGCGGCATACACCGGATGTCTTGCCAGCCCCCACGGTGCCAGGAAGAAGGCGACCGTGATCACGCAGGCCGCCCCAAACAGCAGGTTAATCCAGCCGTTGACGCGTAAAATAGCGGAGCCGCTTTTCGCCAGCTCAACGGCATGACGCGCCATCAGGATAGCCAGCGGTGCAAAGCACGGCAGAATGTAGGTCGGCAGTTTGCCTTTGGCGATGCTAAAGAACAGCAACGGCATCACAACCCAGCCCAGCAGGTAGAACGCACCGCCCTGCTCGCCTCGGCTTTTCCAGCCGCTTTTCAGCGCGCCCGGCAGCAGAGCAAGCCATGGCAGAGAGCCTGCAATCAGGAACGGAATGTAGTACCAGAACGGGGCTTTATGCTGCGCGTCTTTCTCAGCGAAGCGCTGAATGTGCTCCACCCAGAAGAAGTAGTGCCAGAAGTCAGGCTCGGCTTTGGCGATCGCAATCGCCCACGGCAGCGTAATTAGCACGGCGCTCAGCACCGCCAGCGGCCCGAACAACAACACCTCTTTCCAGCGTTTCTGTGCAATCACCCACGGCAGAACGCCAATCACCGGCACCGCAAGCGCCAGGAACCCTTTGGTCATCACGCCCATGCCGCAGGCCAGGCCCAGCAGCACGTAGCCACCCATCTTGCCGCCGGTGGTTTGTGCGGTACTGGCCAGCCAGAAGCTGCACATCGCCGCCGTCAGCCACAGGGTGATCATCGGGTCGAGCACGGAATACGTGCCGATGCCGTAGACCAGCAGGCAGGTGAGGAAAATAACCCCGGCCAGCACCGCGATCGTTTTATCGCGCCACAGGCGGAACGCCAGCCAGTAGGTCAGCAGCGCGCTCAGGGTCACCGAAAACACGGAACCAAAACGCACGGCAAAATTGTTATGACCGAAGATGAATTGGCTGATGTTGTTGATCCAGTACCCCGCCACCGGCTTTTCGAAATAGCGCAGATCAAGGAAATGAGGAACGATCCAGTTGCCAGACAGCAGCATTTCACGGCTGATTTCCGCATAGCGCGTCTCATCCGGCTGCCACAGGTGACGAAACTCCAGAGGGACAAGGTAAAGCAAGGCAAAACAGACCAGAAGGGTCATTCCATATTTTGCAGATTTCATCGGTTCACGACTCTATAAGTTGTTGGCAACCCAGCCAGCCTTCGCGGCCTGGAATTGTCCCGCGCACAATTTTGCCTCTCGGCAGCGTGGATAAATCGTCCGGCAGAAGCTCGCTAAGCGGGCAGAACTGAACCCCCTCGGCGGCAGCCATCGCCAGCAATTCACTAAAGGAATCTCGCATCACCATCCCTTCGACTTCGGCATGAATGGTGTAAACCGGTGTGCCGCTGTCCTGGTGAATTTTATCCAGGATAAAGCGGTTAAAGTTCTCTTTACTGACTTCGGTACCAATCACCTCGTCCCACGTTGGCAGCGTCACGGGAATTTGCACCGCAGCCTCGCTACCGTTAGACAGAACGGGGATAAACGGCGTAGTACCACGGCAGTCGCTGTTGTACTGGAACGGGAAAGCGGCTTTCGCTTTCACCACGCGCTGGTCAGCACGCCAGCCCGCCACGGCCGAGCAGTTTACAGGCTGCCCGACAATTTTCTGCAGCGCATCCAGCCCACGGCGAATTTGCTGTTCGAGCTTGTCCTGTTCCCAGACGCCCGCCCAGGCCTGCCAGGCATGGTGATCCCAGGCATGGAGGCCCACCTCATGGTGGTCCGCCGCCGCCGCGATAACCTCTGCGTTGCCTGCGCCAATCACGCGCCCCGGCCACGCGGTACCCGCCAGCAGAATGTCCCAGCCATACAGCGATGCTGCGTTGGAGCGCAGCATCTTCCACAGGAATTTAGGCTTGATCAGGCGCCACAAGTGGCGCCCCATGTTGTCTGGCCCAACGCTGAAGAAAAAGGTTGCCTGAGTCGAGTGTAAACTTAGCGTCTCCAGAAGGTTTGGCACCCCTTCACGGGTGCCTCGCCAGGTGTCGACATCAATACGCAGGCCGACTTTTCTCATGAAGCAGGGTCCGTCAGCTCAACGGTTTTCAGGAAGAAGTCCAGCGTCTCGTCGATGGTTTTTTCCATGTGCACTTCAGGCGTCCACTCCAGCAGGCGCTGGGCGTTGCGGATGCTTGGCTTACGGTGCTCAACGTCCTGATAACCTTTGCCGTAGTAGGCGCTGCTTTCCACTTCGCGGAAACCGGCGAACGGTGGGAACTGGCTACGCAGCGGATGACGTTCGAAGCTTTCCAGCAGCATTTCTGCCAGCTGTTTGATGCTCGCTTCGTTGTCCGGGTTACCGATGTTGATGATCTGGCCGTCACAGTTATTGTTTTTGTTTTCAATAATGCGGAACAGCGCTTCGATGCCGTCGCCGATGTCGGTGAAGCAGCGCTTCTGCTTGCCGCCGTCGATAAGCTTGATCGGAGAACCTTCGACCAGGTTCAGGATCAGCTGGGTAATGGCACGGGAGCTACCGATACGCGCGGCGTTCAGGTTGTCCAGACGCGGGCCCATCCAGTTAAACGGACGGAACAGCGTGAAGCGCAGCCCTTCTTTTTCGCCGTATGCCCAGATAACACGGTCAAGCAGCTGTTTGGACACGGAGTAGATCCAGCGCTGTTTGTTGATTGGCCCAACGATCAGCGGGGAGTTATCTTCGTCAAACGACTTGTCGGTGCACATGCCGTACACTTCGGAGGTGGACGGGAAGATAATGCGTTTTTTGTATTTCACGCAGTCGCGGATGATCTTCAGGTTCTCTTCGAAGTCGAGTTCGAACACTCGCAGCGGGTTACGGGTGTATTCGATTGGCGTCGCGATGGCTACCAGCGGCAGAACAACGTCACACTTCTTAATGTGGTATTCGATCCACTCGGAGTGAATGCTGATGTCACCTTCCACAAAGTGGAAACGCTCGTTGCCGATGAAGCGAGAAATCGCGTCGGAACCGATGTCCAGGCCGAAGATTTCGAAGTTGTCATCACGCAGCAGACGTTCGGTCAGGTGATTACCGATAAAGCCGTTCACGCCCAGAATCAGTACGCGGGTACGACGTTTGATAGCGGAAACAGGTTTGCTGCTCAGAATCGCGCCGCTAACCAGGCCCAGAGACTGTGCCAGCTGGGAACCCTGCATGTACACGCCGTTTTCAGCCTGGCCGGTCACGACTTCCAGAGCACCGGTGCCGCAGGCAATCACCAGCGGGTTAACGGAGATAACTGTCCCGGCTTTCGCGCCATTGTTGCTTTCCAGCACGCGGCTTTTCCAGATGATGAATTTGCCGCCGCCCACGTAGCTGAACGCGCCTGGCCACGGTTCGGTCACCGCACGCACCAGGTTGTTAGCTTCTGCTGCAGAGCCTTCCCAGCTGATCGCGCCATCTTTAGGCGAACGGCCGCCGAAATAGGTCGCTTTGGATTCGTCCTGAGCGGTCTGCGGGAAGTGACCGGTTTTGATCACCGGCAGGCTTTTCGCCAGCAGGGATTTCGCGGTTTCGCACAGTTTGTGGTGCAGGGTCAGGGCAGTATCTTCTGCGGCAATCGCCACGCGTTCCTGAGCAACGATGTCGCCCGCGTCCGCGCGTTTCACCATGCGATGCAGGGTAACGCCCGTTTCGGTTTCACCTTTCACCAGCACCCAGTTCAGCGGCGCGCGGCCACGGAATTTAGGCAGCAGGGAGCCGTGGAGGTTAAATGCCCCGACGGAAGCGCAGTCCAGAATCTCTTCGCTCAGCAGGTTGCGGTAGTAGAAGGAGAAAATCACTTCAGGCTGTGCGTCTTTAATGCGGTCGACCCACAGCGGGTGGTTCACATCTTCAGGAGCAAAAACCGGGATGCCGAATTCTGCCGCCGTGCGGGCCACAGAACCGAAGAAGTTATTCTCAGCGGCGTTATCCGGGTGAGTATAAATTGCTGCAATGTCATAGCCTGCTTCAACCAGGGCACGAACACCCACACAGCCCATATCGTGATAGGCGAAAACAACTGCTTTCATTATTGATTTTCCTCTGAAGATAAAGCGGTTTCACTGCTAACTACGCGTTGAATAAAGTAACGAGGGCGAGCACGCACGTCGTTATAGATACGGCCAATGTACTCACCCAGCAGCCCCATTCCGATGAACTGGGCGCCAATAAAGGTGAACAGAACGGCGAAGAGCATAAACACTCCGTCCGCCGCCCACTGCGGGCCAAGAGCAAGACGTAACACCACCAGCAGTACCGCGAGGGCAAAACCGGACAGTGCGATAATGCTGCCGACGACGCTAAGTAAACGCAGCGGCGTTGTGGTCAGGCAGGTGATCAGGTCATACATCAGGTTGATCAGGCGCATGAAGCTGTACTTCGAGTCGCCAAACTGACGCTCGTCGTGGTGCACCGGGATTTCGATGGCGCGACGGGCAAAGGTGTTGGCCAGAATCGGGATAAAGGTACTGCGTTCGTGGCAGTGCAGCATCGCGTCAATGATATGGCGGCGGTAGGCGCGCAGCATACAGCCGTAGTCGCCCATCGCTTTACCGGTGGTGCGCTGGATCAGGTGGTTGATCATTTTTGACGCACGCTTGCGGAACCAACTGTCCTGACGGTTCTGGCGCACTGTGCCCACCACGTCATAGCCTTCGTCGGCTTTCTCAACCAGGCGCGGGATCTCTTCCGGCGGGTTCTGCAGGTCAGCATCCAGGGTGACGATAAGATCGCCGGTGACGTGGCTAAAGCCCGCCATAATGGCCGAGTGCTGGCCATAGTTACGGTTCAGCAGCACCGCGACGATGTGGCTGTCCGGGGCTTCTGCCGCGCGGGTCAGCATGGCGGCAGAGTCATCGCTGCTGCCATCATCAATAAGGAGAATTTCGTAATCACGGTTCAGCTTTTGACAAGCTTCAGTGGTACGACGCAGCAGTTCAGGCAGGCTGTCCTGTTCGTTGTACACCGGGATCACAACGGAAACTTTCTTGATCGGTTCCGGGGTCGTCATCTTAGAGTCCTGCTATTTCACGTAAAGCGGTAATGACGCGGGAAGTGTCATCGTCGGTCATGGTTGGGAACAGTGGAATAGAGCAAATGCGCTCGCTGTTCCAGTCGCTGTTCGGCAGTTGAAGCTGCGGATAGCGCTCGCGGTAATACTTCTGGGTGTGCGCCGCGCGGAAGTGCAGGCCGGTGCCGATGCCGCGCTCTTTCAGCGCTTCCATCAGGCCGCTGCGGGAAATGCCGCAGGTGGCTTCATCCACGCGGATGATAAACAGATGCCAGGCATGGCGATGCTGCCAGGTCGGGGTGGCCAACGGCAGGAATGGCGTGTCGGCCAGCTCTTTGAGGTAGCGTTCGGCGATTTCCTGCCGACGGACGTTGATTTGCTCCAGCTTGCCCAGCTGCACCAGCGCGATAGCCGCGTTAATGTCCGCAAGGTTGTATTTGAACCCCGGGGAGATAACTTCAGCCTGCGGCGCGCGGCCATGCGTCTGACGGTCAAAGGCATCTACGCCCAGACCGTGGAATTTCAGGCTACGAATGCGGTTAGCAAACTGGTCGTCGTCGGTGACGATCAGGCCGCCTTCGGCGCAGGTCATGTTTTTGATGGCGTGGAAAGAGAAGATAGCCGTGCCCTTGCCGCCAACGTGCTTGCCTTTGTACTCGGTGCCCGCGGCGTGCGCAGCATCTTCAATCACCGGAATGCCGTGACGTTCCCCGATGGCGCGAATAGCGTCGATGTCGGCAGGCGCGCCCGCGTAGTGCACGGGAATGATCGCTTTAGTGCGTGGAGTAATGGCCGCTTCAATGGCTTCTGGCGTAACCATCAGCGTGTCGCGATCGACGTCGATCATCACCGGTTCGGCGCCCAGCAGCACAATCATGTTGAGCGTGGAGACCCAGGTCAGCGAGGGAGTAATCACCTCGTCACCTGCCTGCAGCCCAAGCGCCATCAGGGTAACGTGCATCCCGCCGGTGGCCGAGCTTACCGCAATGGCATGTTTATTGCCGGTTAAGTCGCAAAATGCTTTCTCAAGCGCCTGGTTTTTCGGCCCGGTTGTGATCCAGCCGGATTGCATGACTTCCGTTACCGCTGCAATTTCTTCCGCACCTAACGCCGGGCGTGAAAAAGGCAGAAAATCACTCATTACGTGGATTCCTTATTAAATCGCTAAACGCCAAAAGCTGACGGGATAATGAATCAGGCTAATTAAATAAAAGCACAACACTAGGGAAGTACGGCCTGTTTAGCTAAACATCTTATCAATGAAAAGAATTTAACAAAGAAATCTTAGAACAGTATTAAGAAAATGAGATATAACGAAAAATCGTGACGTTAAGCGTCGGCTGGCGAGCCTATGCCCTTCACAACCCCTGCTTGTCATCTGAATATCATGATTAAGGCATGTTTGTTGAATAGCGGAATAATTCCGTAAGTGACAAATAATAATGCATCCTCCCTGCGTGGTTAAAAAAACCGCCTGAAGCAGGCGGTTTTAAATAATAAGCAATGAAATTAACGCTTCGCTTTCCCCGGCAGCGTTTTCATCAAATCGTCCGGGCTAATGGATGCCACCACGCTCCCCGGCAGCGGCATCTTCAGGATGTGGTTCTTCATCTTGCCGATCACGTGCATTTCGCACGGGCGGCAGTCAAATTTCAGCGTCAGCACTTCATCGCCGTGCACCAGCTGCATTGGGGTCGCTTTCCAGCTCTTGATGTTCCCTTTTGCCTGTTTCGGGCAAAGGTTAAACGCAAAGCGCAGGCAGTGCTTGGTGATCATCACCGGCACTTCGCCCTTCTCTTCATGTGCTTCATAGGCAGCGTCAATCAGCTGCACGCCATAGCGGTGATAAAACTCACGCGCTTTATGGTTATACACGTTCGCCAGGAAGCTTAAATGGCTGTCCGGGTAGACCGGCGGCGGCACGCTCACCGCTTTACGGGTGCCTCGCTGGTAGTTTTGCAGCCGCGCTTCGGTCAGCGCTTCAATGGCATCACGGCGCAGCTGGTTAAGCTGGGCGTTTGGCACAAATAAAGCTTCTTCCAGCAAGATGTTCACTTTCCGCGCGGAGTACATGGTCTGGCCCAGCTTGGTCAGGCCGCCACGCAGGCTGTCGAACGCTTTCTGCGGGTTATTGGCGACGTCAAACTGGCCGACGAGCGTTTGACTGACGCTGACGCCCTCTTCGCTGGTGGCTTTCATCACCAACTGCTGCTGGCTGCCGCTCAGTTCGATATCCACCGCCACGCGGCGCTCGCTGGAGGTTTTCAGCAGCGCCTGCTGCCAGTTGTGGTCCAGGTTACGGTTCAGCGGGTGGTTCGGGCGCACTTTTTTCAGCGTTTCCGGCATTTCTTTTGGCCAGACGCGATACTGATTTTTTCCGGTTTTTTCCACCGTATTAGCGCGGAAGCCGACGATTTCACGCTTGATCAGCACGTTCAGGCCATCGCCGTTAGTCAACGTATCGGTAGTGGTCACGTCGAGGTGGTCTTTGCTCACTTTCAGCACTTCGCCCACCGGCAGGCCAATAAATTTTGGCGAGTCGAACGCACCGATGTCGATTTTGCGCTCGTTCACGAAGTAGTCAGTGCTGCCGCGGTGGAACGTTTTGTCCGGGGACGGAATAAAGTAGTGCGATGT
This sequence comes from Cedecea sp. AS113, assembly GCF_037152415.1. Lineage (NCBI taxonomy): Bacteria > Pseudomonadati > Pseudomonadota > Gammaproteobacteria > Enterobacterales > Enterobacteriaceae > Cedecea > Cedecea sp. AS113. The sequence goes on along the minus strand of NZ_JBBCMI010000006.1, from coordinate 268,198 downwards.
CACGCCGGAAGACGCACGGGTCAGGTCGCTGCGCCCTTCCATCAGCTCGTCCAGCAGTTGGCGGTAGTACGCGGTGATGTTTTTCACGTAGCTCATGTCTTTGTAACGCCCTTCAATTTTGAAGGAGCGCACGCCCGCCTCGACCAGCGCCGCCAGGTTGGCGCTCTGATCGTTGTCTTTCATCGACAGCAGGTGTTTTTCGTAGGCTACGACGCGGCCCTGATCGTCTTTCAGGGTGTACGGCAGGCGGCAGGCCTGCGAGCAGTCGCCGCGGTTGGCGCTGCGCCCGGTCTGGGCGTGGGAAATATTACACTGCCCGGAATACGCCACGCACAGCGCGCCGTGAATGAAGAATTCAATCGTCGCGTCAACATTCTGGTGAATGGCGGCAATTTGCTGCAGGTTCAGCTCGCGCGCCAGCACGATTTGCGAGAAACCTGCATCGGACAGAAACTTCGCTTTTTCCACGCTACGAATGTCGCACTGGGTACTGGCGTGCAGCTCGATCGGCGGCAGATCCATTTCCAGCACGCCCATATCCTGCACGATCAGCGCATCAACCCCGGCTTCGTACAGGTCGACGATCATCGAGCGCGCAGGCTCCAGTTCGTCATCATGCAGAATGGTGTTCAGGGTAACAAAAATTTTCGCCCCGTAGCGGTGGGCAAACGGCACCAGTTCGGCCAGGTCTTGCAAGCTGTTACCGGCGTTGTGGCGAGCGCCAAAGCCAGGCCCACCGATGTAAACCGCATCCGCGCCATGGAGAATGGCTTCGCGGGCGATGGCGGTATCACGGGCAGGGCTGAGTAATTCAAGTTGATTTGCGTGCAGGCGCATAAAATTTGTCGTGTTCTGTAATGGCGAAAGGCGGCTATTGTAGTCACTTCCCCCGCGCAAAAACAGAGGGATTATGCCGTCGTCACCGGATAGTGAATCAGCGAGTGAAAATGCGTCTCATCGGCACCTGAATTACGGTACGCGTGAGGGCTATCGCCGTAGAATTTTAAGCCATCTCCGGCCTGCAACGTCTGCCATTCTCCGTCAACATTCATATCCAACACGCCGCTTATCACCACCACATGCTCGATAACGCCGCTGTCGTGCGCCGACGACTCGCTGAGCGCGCCGGGGGCGAGGCGAATAGAAAAGTGGTCAAAACGCAGGTGCGGATCGTAAGGAAAAATCGGCACCACCACCATTTCCCGGTGCTGCGGGTCAAAGACCGGGCGAACGGGCGCGGAACCGACTTCGAGGAAAACCGAAAACGGCACGTTAAAGCCGGTGGCAATCTTCCATAATGTGGCGACGGTCGGGCTGGATTCGTTGCGCTCGATCTGCCCGAGCATCGCTTTCGACACGCCGGTTTGTTCCGCCGCGAAGGTCAGGCTCCAGCCTCTGGCCTGACGCAGGCCTTTCAGGGTGTTTGCCAGATGTTGCGCTATATCCATTCTCTCCTCCCGTTAAGGGCGCAGTATAGCGCCTTGTGCGCTATAACGCACGATGCTATATTCCCCGGACGTTATAACGCACAGCGAGCCAACCATGCGCCTTTCTCTGCCCCCGTTTCCCACCGTTCTGGCCGGTTTTGTTGCCGTCCTGGTCGGCTATGCCAGCTCCGCCGCCATTATCTGGCAGGCGGCAGATGCCGCAGGTGCCAGCCCACACCAAATCGCTGGCTGGCTGACAATGCTGGGCCTGGCGATGGGCATCAGCACGCTGGGGTTAACGCTATGGTATCGCGCGCCAATACTCACAGCCTGGTCCACGCCGGGCGCGGCGCTGCTGGCCACCAGCCTGCCGGGCTACAGCCTGAACGAGGCGGTGGGCATTTTTATTTTCGCCTCTGGGCTGATCCTGATCTGCGGCCTCACCGGGCTGTTCGCCAGGCTGATGCGCCTGATCCCGCCTACGCTCTCCGCCGCCATGCTGGCCGGGGTTTTACTGCGGTTTGGCCTCGACACCTTCACATCGTTACAGGGTCACTTCTTACTGTGCATCAGTATGCTGGCCGGCTGGCTGTTGGCGAAGGTGTTTGCCCCGCGCTATGCCGTGGTTGTCGCCATGCTGGTTGGTCTGCTGATTTGCTTTATCAGCGGCGAGCTTCACGCCGGGAGCGTCCCGGTTTCTGTCGTGGTGCCGGAATTCATCGCCCCCTCATTTAGCCTCGCCAGCCTGCTGGGCATCGGCGTACCCTTCTTCCTGGTGACCATGGCCTCGCAAAACGCCCCCGGCGTCGCCACGCTGGCGGCCTCCGGCTACAAAGTCCCGGTTTCACCGCTGATTGTCGTAACGGCGTTAATAGCCCTGCTGCTGGCACCATTCGGGGTATTTTCGGTTTGCATCGCCGCCATCACCGCCGCCATTTGCCAGAGCGCTGAAGCCCATCCCGACAAAGACAAACGCTGGCTTGCCGCCGCTGCTGCTGGGGTATTTTACTTATTGGCCGGCCTGTTTGGCGGGGCGATCTCGACGCTGCTGACGGCCCTGCCGCTCGCCTGGGTCCATACCCTTGCCGGGCTGGCTCTGCTGGGCACCATTGCCGGAAGCCTGCATCAGGCGCTGAACCACGAGCGCGACAGAGACGCCGCCGTCGTGACGTTTCTGGTGACCGCCTCAGGCGTCAATCTGCTGGGCGTCAGCTCTGCATTTTGGGGGGTGATCGCCGGGGGGATTTGCTACACCGCGCTTTCAAGGCTGAAGCGCGCGTAGCTGCGAGGGCGTTGCGCCAAAGACGCTTTTAAAGCGGGTGCTGAAGTGGCTGGGCGAACTAAACCCGCAGGCCATTGCGATCTCCGTCAACGTCAGTTTTCCCTGACGAACCAGTATTTCCGCCTTTGCCATTCTGCGCTGCATCACGTACTGATGTGGCGCCAGGCCGGTGGACTGTTTAAACATACGTGCAAAGTGGTATTCGCTGAGATCCGCCAGCCGGGCAAGTTCACCCAGGGTCAGCGCTTCACTCAGGTTCTGCTCGATATACGCCTGGGCATTGCGCAGTACCGCCGGCGCCAGCCCGCCGCGCACCGTCGGCAGTTTCCACTGCACGCTGCTGTAATGCTGCACGAGATGCGTCAACAGCAGCGTAGAGGCGGTGCTTAGCGTCAGGTGATTAGCCCGCTGCTGCCAGTCGCTGCTCAGCAGAAAGTGACGATAAAGCTGGGTTATGCGCGGGTCGTCGGCAAAGGTTTTTTCATCAAGGTTGATGGCCGCCGGGCTGCGGTCCCAAATCTGCGCGGCAATCTCTTTCAAATGCTCGTCGGTGCAGTACAGGTGCACAAACGAGAAGTCATCCCGCACGTCCCAGGTTGACTCACTGTCTTCCGGCATAATGCAGAAGCGATCCGGGCCGCCGCCGTTGCGCCAGCCTGAGCTCGTTTTTTGATACGTTTCGTACCCTTCGGTCACGTACAGGCTCAGCGTGTGGTGATCGCAGCGCTGGGTAATGCAGTCATTTCCGTTGGACCAGGCGGCCAGCTGAATCCCTGAGCCAAGCTGAACGCTGCCGTTCAGGCGGGCTTTGTGCTGCTGCAGGTTTTCAAAGGCGTGGTATGGCGCGGTCATAGCGGGAGTCGGCTTCTGGAACATAATGGCTAGTGTAAGGACTGCGCGCCGCCGTCGCCACTGCCGCCGTGAAAAAAAACCGCAAGAATATGCAAGTCGCTGGCCCGGATGAAAGTCGCAGAGCGGAAAAAAAAGGAGACTCGTCATCTGGTTTTGACTGACGAGAACAACAATGAACGCTTTGCTTTATATTCTGGTGGTGGTGATTTGGGGAACGACCTGGATTGCCATTTATATGCAACAGGGGGTCGTTTCAGTTCCCGTGTCTATTTTCTGGCGCTTTGCCGTGGCGGCCGTGGTGATGCTTGTTGTGCTGCTCGCGCTGGGCCGCCTGAAGCGTATCGGGCTCAAAGACCACCTGTTTTGCGTCCTGCAGGGCACGTGCGTGTTCGGCTTCAACTTCTTCTGCTTCTACCACGCGGCGGCCTATATCAGCTCCGGTCTGGAGTCGGTGATCTTCTCAATGGCGGTGCTGTTCAACGCCTTCAACAATTTTCTGTTCTTCCGCAAGAAACCGTCTCCCCGCGTATTGCCCGCCGCCGCGCTGGGCATTGCCGGCATCGTGGCCCTGTTCTGGCACGATCTTGCAGCCACTCAACTGGCGCCTTCGCTGCTGATCGGCATCGGCCTTAGCGCGCTCGGCACCTTTGGTTTTTCGCTGGGGAATATGATCAGTGCCCGCCATCAAGGCCGGGGCCTGGAAACGCTGTCCACCAATACCTATGCGATGTTTTACGGCACGGCAATTATGGGCGTCGTGGCGCTGGCGAGCGGCGAATCGTTTATGCCGGATTTCACCGTGCGCTACCTTGGCTCGCTGCTTTATCTGGCGATTTTTGGTTCGGTGATAGCCTTTGGCGCCTATTTCACCCTGGTAGGCCGCATCGGGGCGAGCCAGGCCGCCTACAGTACGCTGCTCTTCCCGCTGGTGGCGCTGACGCTGTCGACGCTTTACGAAGGGTACGTCTGGCACGCGAACGCCGTGCTTGGGCTGGTGATGATCCTGCTGGGTAACCTGGTGATGTTTGCTAAGCCGGAACAGTGGCTGCCGTGGCGGAGAAAGCTGGCGTAATAAAAAACCGCAGCTTGTTCAGGGCTGCGGTTTTTGTTTGCAAAAAAGGTTATTTATTCGGCACGTCAAACATCGTGGCATCGGTGGCCAAATCATCCACAACCTGTTTCAGGGTATCGACGGTGACTTTGGCATTTTCGTTGCTGAGCGTTTTCCCTTCGCCCTTACGGACCACGCGTAAAACGGGCTTATTGGTTGCCGCATCAATCAGTTCGCCTTCGAAATAGAGATCGGTATTCATGGTGCGGTGCCCGGTGGCCATTTGCGTGCCTGCGACAACCATCGCAATCGGGATCACCTCATAGAACTGCAGCCCTTCTTTGCTGCTGTCCACGCCGGTGATCGCGCCCCGGAAAATAAGGCTGTGCGGGCCTGGCGTCGTGACCAGCGGTTTCCGCTGCGCCGCCGCGGCTTTTAATTTGGTGTTGGTGTACGTCAGCAGACCATCCAGCGTGTTCTGGCCTATTTGGGTCGTGGGCCTTGGCGTCGGGTAGTAGATCACCGGATTGTAGACCAGGCTGTCGTAGTTGCCGGGTTTGAAGTTCGGGTCAACCCAGCGCATAACGGTTTTACCGGTAGCTGATTTTGTCTCCTGAAGACCGGAGTAATCTTTTAGAAACCCAGAGTATTTTTCTGGCGCGGTGGTTTTTGAAGCACACCCCGCCAGCGCTAATAAACCTGCCAGACAAGCCACTTTAAAATACGTTTTGCTCCGCATCGTTTGATCCTGTTTGTGGGTATAAGCCTTTCAGGTATAGCAAAAAACGACACTTTGTGTGGGGGTTAAGCGGCCTTGACGTCAAAACTCAGATCGCGCGCTCATCGCCGGGGGCGGCAAGCCCATCGCAAAGCAGGTCAACAATCAATAATGCGCCGTAATGCCCTTCCCCGGGAGGCAGCCAGACGTCACCGGCCTGCCCCGCGCTGGCGGGATCTTTCGTCACCATAACGATGGCTGCGCCCTGCCGCCTGGCCTGCTGCACGGCCGCTAACAAGGTGCTGTCCGGCGTCGAGCTGGCAAAGACGATCATCGCCTGCTCGCGATTCAGCATTGAGGCGGTGAAGCTCATCAGGGCAGGATCATAACAGACGCTGGCGGGCTGGCCCTGCGTCAGCAGGCGGTACTGCAAAAGGCTGGCAAAAGGCGTGTCTGCCGCGCCTGCGCTGAAAATATGAATCGCTTTCGCTTGCTTCAGCAGCAAAACGGCGCGCGAAACATTAGCTTCCGGAAGCGTTTCCAGTTGCTGAGTTAGCGCCTGCTGGATGCCGCTCAACCGCTGTTGCCAGGAAGCCGGTAGCTCGCTACCCGGTATGGCGGTGCTGGCCTGCGCCAGCTTCATGCGTAGATCACGAATATCGTCGCAGCCTGCGGCTCTGGCAAAGCGCGTGATAGTGGCCGGACTGACGCCCGCCGCCTGGGCAAGCTGGTCGATTGTCGCCGACGACGCAAAGCCCGGATCGTGCAAAATAGCCTGCGCAACTCTGGCTTCCTGCTGGCTGAACTCCGCCAGCCGCTGGCGGATCCGGCTGATAATGTCGCCCTCAGCATCCCGCCCTATGGAATGAGAAAAGCGCTCCAGCACGTCTTTCGCCACGCCGCCCCGGTTGGCCAGAAACTGCAGCGTGTCATTATCCACCCAGGCGGCATCCCCCAGCAGTTGAGACGGCGCTGCCAGCAAATCCTGTACCCGGCTGTCGTGCTGCTGGTGGCGAACCTGGCCGAGGAAATCATTCATATCGCTGCAGCCGATGGTACGCGCGAACTGCTGGAGCGTAGCCTGACTGACACCCGCGCGCGCCGCCAGCTGCTCCATGGTGGCATCCGGTAGCTGGAAGAAATTCTCCAGAAAAAAGCGGGCCAGCCGCGTTTCCTGGGGAGAAGAGTCGGCTAACCCATGGACCAGGTGATAAACAATATCCATCGCTGAAAGGTTCCTTGTGTCTGCGTCACAGGCGGATAAATCATCATAATGCGTTGAAATTATTTTTCAATTAACTTTGCCGCGATGCCTTGCCGCCGTTTCACCCTCCTCCGTAAAAGTCTTGTTATTCCTTTAACATTCGGGAAACCAATAATCCAACGCAGATCACGGTCATGAAAATAATTTTCATACATGCTGAATAAACGCGCTGTTGTTTGAAACGCGTTTTCAATTTGAAGGATAAAGGTAATGAAAAAGATCATGTTGTGTTGTGCCGCAGGGATGTCCACCAGCATGCTGGTGCAAAAAATGCGTGCCGAGGCCACAAAACGCGCCCTGGACATTCAAATTGACGCGGTGTCTGTGGCCGAAATTGAAAGTCACCTGCAGAGCGCCGACGTGGTGCTGCTCGGCCCTCAGGTGCAGTTCGAACTGGCCCGCCTTTCCGAGCTTTCGGCTCCTCTCGGCAAACCCGTGGCGGTGATCGACATGATGGATTACGGCACCATGCGCGGCGACCGCGTGCTGGATAAAGCCATAACTCTGATGGCCTGATAACCGGGAGAAACCAATGAAAATTACCGTTGTGGGCGGGGGCAGCAGCTACACCCCGGAACTGATTGAAGGCCTGATTCTGCGCCATGCCGCCCTGCCGATGACGGAGCTGGCGCTGGTGGATGTAAAAGCGGGCCGCCAGAAGGTTGAAATCATCGCCGCGCTGGCTCGCCGCATGTTCGACAGCAAAGGTTTGGAACAGGTCAAAGTGACGGTGCATTACGAACCAGACGCTGCGATTGTGGGTTCCAGCTTTGTGCTGACCCAGCTTCGCGTGGGGCAACTGCCCGCTCGCGCCGCCGACGAACGCCTGGGCCTCAGCCACGAATTGCTAGGCCAGGAGACCACCGGTGTCGGTGGTTTTGCAAAAGCACTGCGTACTATTCCGGTGATGTTGGACATTGCTAAACGCGTGGAGCGCCTGGCCCCGAATGCGTGGATTATTAATTTCACCAACCCGGCGGGGATCGTCACCGAGGCAGTTTCCCGCTACAGCGCCGCCAACATTGTTGGCCTGTGCAACGTGCCGGTGACCATGCACCACACCATCGCTGACATGCTCCAACTGCCTTACGACAAAGTCACGCTGCGCTTCGCCGGGCTCAACCACATGGTGTGGGTGCACGAGGTGATTGCCAATGGGCGGGACGCGACCGCCGAGGTGATTGAGATGTTGTGCGATGGCGAGCAGTTGTCGATGAACAACATCAAAGCGATTCCGTGGCCGCCAGCCCTGCTGCGAGCCCTGAAAGCGATCCCTTGCCCGTACCACCGCTATTTCTGGCAAACCCGCACCATGCTCAAAGACGAGCTGGCGGATGCGGCGAACGGGAAAGGCACCCGCGCCGAACAGGTAATGAAAGTCGAGGCCGAGCTGTTTGAGCTGTACGCCAACCCACAGCTCGACAAAAAGCCGGAGCAGTTGAGCCAGCGCGGCGGCTCGTTTTATTCCGAAGTGGCCCTGGAGCTTATCGACGCCCTGCACAATAACCTCGGCAAGCAGATGGTGGTGAATACCGCCAACAACGGCGCTATTCAGGGGCTGCCGGACGACGCGGTGATTGAAACCAACTGCGTGATCGACGCGCTGGGAGCCCATCCGCTGGCCTTCGGCAAACTTCCTCCCCTGATGAATGGCCTGACCCAGCAGGTGAAAGACTTTGAACGACTGACGATTGAAGCGGCGGTCCACGGCGATAAGCAGCAGGCGCTCCTGGCCCTGATAGCGAATCCGCTGGTGGCTGACGTGAATATCGCTCAGGCGTTGCTCGATGAAGTGCTTGCAAGCAACAAGGCGTGGCTGCCGCAGTTTAATTAGCGCCGCTTACCGGTGGGCGATGCTTTACGCCCACCCCACAACAGAAATCAATAACAATAATGCCCGGCCATGCGCCGGGACAGGGGTAACCGTGTCCGCAAAGAAATCGTTTCTTGAAAAATATGTGCTGCCCGTGGCGCTGAAAATCGCCGGGCAAAAGCACGTGCTTTCCGTCCGCGACGGGATCATCCTGAACATGCCGTTCATGCTGATTGGCTCGTTCTTCCTGATTTTCGCCTATCTGCCGGTGCCGGGTTACCCCCAGCTAATGACCGATCTGTTTGGTGCCACGTGGCAGACCAAGCTGCTTTATCCGGTCAAAGCGACCTATGACATCATGGCGATTATTTCGAGTTTCGGGATCGCCTATCGTCTGGCCGAAAAATACCGCACCATCGACCCGCTCACCGCCGGGGCGGTGTCGCTGGTAGCCTTTATCATGACCATCCCGCAGAACATTATGTTCACTCCGCCGTCCGGGGGGCCCGCTGAGTTTGTGAAGGGCGTGCTGCCCATGGGGCAAATTGGTAGCCAGGGGCTGTTTGTCGCCATTCTGATCGCCCTGCTTTCTACCGAAATTTACCGGTTTATCAGCAACCGTAATCTGGTGATCCGCATGCCGGAGGGCGTGCCGCCTGCGGTAGCAAAATCGTTCCTCGCGCTGGTGCCGGGTTTTTGCGTGTTGGCCGTGGTGCTGGCACTTCGCCTGCTGGTGGAAGCCACGCCGTTTGGTGACATCAACACCATGATCACCGATCTGGTCGGCATTCCGATGAGCCACATTGGCGGCTCGTTACCGGGAATGATCGTGTCGGTGATCCTGATTGGTATTCTGTGGACACTCGGCCTGCACGGCGACACCATCGTGCTGGTGTTTATCCGCCCGGTCTGGCTGACCAATATGTCCGAGAACCTGGCGGCATTCCAGAACGGCCTGCCTATCCCGCACATCATTACCCAGCAGTTCTATGACCTGTGGATCGCCCCTGGCGGCACCGGGGCGCTGTTAGGTCTGGTGATCTTTATGCTGATCCGCAGCCGCAGTGTGCAAATGAAGCAGCTGGGTAAAATTGCCGCGCCGGGCAGCCTGTTTAACATCAGCGAACCGATGGTGTTTGGCATTCCGCTGGTGATGAACCCGTACCTGGTGGTGCCGTTTATTTTGACCCCGGTGGTGCTGGTGATTGTCTCCTACACGGCGATGGCAACAGGTCTGGTAGCGCCGCCTGCGGGGATTGCGCTGCCGTTCACCACGCCGATTATCGTCAGCGGTTATTTAGCGACAGGCGGCCATGTTTCCGGCTCGATTCTGCAGATTGTGAACCTGGCTATCTCGCTGGTGATGTATTACCCGTTCTTCCGGGTCTGGGATAACCTGAAATTCCGCGAGGAGCAACAGGCGAATCAGGCGACGGCAACTGCGCCAGTGGAGGCGGTGAGCGAGCGTAGTACGGTGTAGCGGTTGATTGGTGTTCAGGATGTTCCGTTCACCTCAAGTACAGCTTCGACCTCAGCCACCGCACCAGTGAACGTCTTAGGGGAGCCACCGTCACTCCCCTAAGAACCCGGACTCCCGGCCAAATAAATCGACCGCTGAAGCGGCAAACCTCCGTTTTATCTCCCAGTCCTGGGTCGGCTGAGATGCGTTCCCGACGCTCTCAGCCTCCGGCCGTTCCCGACGGCCGGACCCTGGCCAGTCGGAGAGAAAACGGAGGCGATTTAAGCCGGAACCGTGCCTCGCTTTATACCCGCAGCCACACGGAACGTTAACGTTGCTGAAAGTTCCACAGCCACGCCCTTGTTCCCGGCTCTCAGCGCCCCCGGCTATGACCCAACTCAGGCGGGGTTGAGCTGTCGGGAACAGCGAAAGAGAGCGATCGTCGGGAACGAATCGCGAACGACCCCGAATGTTTGGGTGATAGCCGCTGGGTTTACCGCTTCAGCGGCGATGAGCTCGCCGGGCGCCGGGGGTTGTCAGGGGGCATGGCGTAATGCCCCCTGACACGTTCACTGTCTCTGAACTTGCATGGACAATAGATCAATATGTGAACGGAAAATATCCAAACTTACAAAGAATGTATTCTCAGATCGCCTGCTCTCTCCCTGCGCCAGTTCAGTTACTTCTTCACATCCACCTGATAAAAGATATGCTTCCCGAACGGATCAATTTCATACCCGGTCACCTCTTTACGCACCGGCTCGAAAATCGTGGAGTGGGCAATCATCACCGCAGGCATCTGGTCGTGCATCATTTGCTGCGCTTCTTTGTAGAGCTCAACTCGCTTATCGTGGTTCCCCTCGGCACGGGCTTCGAGAATCAGTTTATCAAACGGCTGATAGCACCATTTGGATGAGTTAGACCCACCGTTGGCCGACGTGCAGGTAAACAGCGGCCCGAAGAAGTTGTCCGGGTCGCCGGTGGCCGTCGTCCAGCCCATCAGCGCCGCCTGGTGCTCACCGCCCTTCACTCGCTTGAGGTATTCGCCCCATTCGTAGGTGACAATTTTCGCCGTCACGCCAACTTTCGCCCAGTCGGCCTGAATCATCTCTGCCATACGTTTAGCGTTCGGGTTATACGGACGCTGAACCGGCATTGCCCACAGGTCAATGCTCATGCCGTTGGCAAACCCGGCTTCTTTGAGCAGCGCCTTTGCTTTTTCAGGATCGTAATCGTAATCCTTGAGCTTATCGTCCGCGCTCCACACGCCCGGCGGCAGTAGGTTTTTTGCCTCGATGCCCGTGCCGTGGAACACCGCTTCGATAATGGCCGGTTTGTTAATCGCCATTGCCAGCGCCTGGCGCACTTTCACGTTATCGAGCGGCGGTTTCTGGGTGTTAAATGCCAGAAAACCAGTATTCAGACCCGCTTTTTGCATCAGCGTGATGTCTTTGTTTTCCTTCATGCGCGGCAAATCCGCCGGGTTCGGGAACGGCATAACCTGGCATTCATTTTTCTCAAGTTTGGCGTAGCGGATCGACGCATCCGGCGTGATCGAGAACACTAAACGGTCGATTTTTGATTTGCCCTGCCAGTAATCAGGGAAAGCGGTATAGAGAATGCGGGAATCTTTCTGGTACTGCTTCAGCTCAAACGGCCCGGTGCCGATGGGGTCGGAATCGACGCGTTCCGGCGTGCCGGCCTTCATCATGACATCGGCGTATTCGGCAGAGAGAATCGAGGCAAAATACCAGCCTAAATCCGCGACAAACGGCGCTTCCGGGTGCGCCAGCGTGAAGCGCACGGTGTTGTCATCCACTTTATCAATCGCTGTGATCAGCTTGCCAAACTCCAGGCTTTCAAAGTTGGAGTAATTGCCGTTGGAAACGTTGTGGTACGGATGCTTAGGATCTTTCTGGCGCATAAACGAGAAAATGACATCGTCCGCGTTGAAGTCTCTGGTGGGCTTAAAGTATTTGTTGCTCTGAAACTTAACGCCTTTACGCAGATGGAAGGTATAGACTTTGCCGTCCTCGCTGACGTCCCAGCTCTCCGCCAGGCTGGGCTGCAGTTCGGTGGTGCCAACTTTAAAATCCACCAGTCGGTTATAAACCGGCACCGCGCTGGCATCCACGCTGGTGCCCGAGGTGTAAAGCTGCGGGTTGAAGTTTTCCGGTGAGCCTTCGGAGCAATAAACCAGCGTGCTGGCCGCCACGCTGGTACTGATGGAGAGCGCCGCTACGGCAAGTGCAAGCGTTGTAATCTTTGTTTTCATCGCTGTCTTCCTGTGGTGTTTGTCCTGACCCTGAATGAATAAAGCTTGTGCAAAGCGCCTTAATAAATAACATTAAATTTACATTGCCAACAAACAACATCGAACAATAAGGAAACACTATGTCTTCGTCGCTCAGCGAGCAGCTCACCCGGCGCTTCTTTCGTTATCTGGCGGTGACCAGCCAAAGCGATCCGCGCGTCAGCAGCTTGCCCAGTACCCCAGGACAACACGAAATGGCCCGCCTGCTCGCGGAAGAACTGCGCACTCTGGGCCTTGAAAATATTGTGATTGATGAGCACGCCACGGTAACCGCCGTGAAGAAAGGCAACGTCGCTGGCGCACCGCGTGTGGGGTTTATTACGCACATTGATACCGTTGACGTTGGCCTTTCCCCGGACATTCATCCGCAGATCCTGCGCTTCACCGGCGAAGATTTATGCCTGAACGCCAAAGAGAACATCTGGCTGCGCACGGCGGAGCACCCGGAAATCAACGCCTATCCTGGCGAAGAGATTATCTTCAGCGACGGCACCAGCGTGCTGGGCGCGGACAACAAAGCCGCCGTCACGGTGGTGATGACGCTGCTGGAAAACCTGACGCCAGAGCACCGGCACGGTGACATCGTGGTGGCCTTCGTCCCGGATGAAGAAATTGGCCTGTGTGGCGCCAAAGCGCTGGATTTGGCACGTTTTGACGTGGACTTCGCGTGGACCATTGACTGCTGCGAGCTGGGCGAAGTGGTGTATGAAAACTTCAACGCCGCCCACGCGGAGCTGAAATTCACCGGCGTGACCAGCCATCCGATGTCCTCCAAAGGCGTACTGGTTAACCCGCTGCTGATGGCGATGGACTACATTAGCCATTTTGACCGCCAACAAACGCCTGAACACACCGAAGGGCGCGAAGGCTATGTCTGGTTTAACGGGATGCAGGCTTCACAAAGCGAAGCGCTGCTGAAGGCCAATATTCGCGACTTCGATTTGGCCAACTTTGAACGCCGCAAACAGCAAATTGGCGAAGTGGCGCAGAAGATTGCCGCGCTGTACCCGACCGCACGCGTGGAGTTCAGCCTCAGCGATACCTACAGCAACATCAGTAACGCCATTACCGATGACCGCCGGGCCATTGATTTGATTTTTGCCGCTCTGGATGAGCTGGGGATTGAGCCGAAGGTGATCCCCATGCGCGGCGGCACGGATGGCGCGGCGCTGTCGGCTAAAGGCTTGCTGACGCCGAACTTCTTTACCGGCGCGCACAATTTCCATTCTCGCTTTGAGTTTTTACCGCTGCGGGCGTTTGAGGCCTCTTACAATGTGGCGCTAAAGCTTTGCCTGCTGGCGGCGAAGTAGTTTGCCCCTCACCCTAATCCTCTCCCCTAAGGGAGAGGGTATCAGGACAGAAATCCCACTTAGCTTCACTCCCGCGATTTGCGGTGAAAGAAACAGCACAATTTTCTTGTATAGCTCTGATTTACCGCTCTCCCTTTCAGGGAGAGCGCCGGGGTGAGGGTTAATTTTTACATTTAGTTCTTACGCGCCAGCATCGTGGCAAAACGCAGCTTGATGCGGTTGCCGTGCTCATCGGTTTTGTGCAACTGCCCCACATCTTCGTTGTATTTAATCAGTTCCCAACCTTCATAGTAGTTCCGCAGTTCACCCTCTTTAAAGGCAAACGGGAAACCGACCGTGCACGGAAAATCCTCGGTATCCATGGCCGCCACAATCAGGTTGTAGCCGCCGGGTTTGGTGCAGCGCTGCATATTGGCGATAAGTCCTGGGATCGTGCTGCGCTCGAGGAACATCATCACCACGGCGGAGAGAATAAAATCGTACTCGCCGTCAAAGCTCAGTTGGTTCAGGTCAACCTCAGCGGTGGCAATATCTTTCAGCCCTTCCGTCTCGATAATCTGATTCAGCCTGGCAATGCTCATCGGGTTTTTATCCCAGGCGGTAACATCGAACCCTTTCTGGTTCAGGTACAGGCTGTTGCGCCCGCCGCCGCAGCCAAGATCCAGCGTTTTACCGGGGGCAACGTACTTCACGGCGTTCAGCACGTCAGAATGTGTGGCAGTTAAGCCGTATTTTTCGCTGTAGTAGCTTTCAGACTTCTCGGTCATGACAGATCCTTATTTTCAGGCCGCGCGGTGCGCAGAATCAATTTCCCCTGCATCAGCAGGATAAAAGTGCGCGCCAGCAGCAGGCCGATAATCACATTAGTAAAAATAAACAGCGGCACGGCAATGACGTGAAACAGCCCGTCCCCGCTGCCCGCGCTCAGATGGAGCGCCGTGGTTGCCAGCGCAGAAATACCGAATGAGAAACTCCAGAAGGAGGCATTGAACGGCTGCGCCAGGTACCAGGGCATTAAGCGCAGCATGAAGAGCAATTGCAGCAGACCGTAACCAAACAGCATTTTGGCAAAGAAATCCGTCACGCCGCCGTTCACGGCAAGGTAAGCGCTACAGGCCACCAGCGCAGGGGCAAGCTGAATGCCAAGCGAGGTGCGTACCTGCGTGGGCAGTTCTCCGGCGCTGCGCATACGGTGCAAAATCGCCGGTTCCAGGCTGAGCCAGGAAAAAACACCGGCCCCAAGGAACAAGATCCCAAGGTCGTGATAACCCAACGCGCCGCAGGCCATCGCGCTGATAAAATTATTGGCGACGGTGGGCAAATACAGCCCCGGCGTCGTGGCATCCTGCGGGTGCGTGCCCCGCCATAATCCGGCGGACTGCCAGGCGGCATAACAAAGCTGCACCACGGCGCCAAAGCCAAACATCACTGCGGCGAGCGGGCGCAGATAAGGTGCCACGCCGATGGCCACCAGCATGGTCGTCGCCGGGAACAGGCTAACGAAGCTGCTCATTAAAGGGTGATGAATTTCTGCCAGCACGCTGTGCGGGTAGCGCGCCAGCCGCGTCAGGAACGCTAACGCCAGCAGCAGCCAGATGCCGGCGGCAAGCGCCACAAGAGCCTCACCAACAACCGACGGCACCGGCCAAATCGTGGCGGCATAGCGCCAGGCAAACCCCATGCCGATGGTGCCCAGCACCATGCCAAAGTAGCCTGCGGGGAGATTGATAAAGCTACCGGGGATTGGTTTATTCATTTTGTTTATTTTTTAAAATGTATTTTAAATGCATTTTATGCGATTACGCCGCCAAACGCTACGCCGGTGAATTACCTGCTACGTTTATCAGCAGTGCACAGCGAGAAATCACCATGAAAAAATACCGGATCACCGATGTTTCGAGGCTTCATGATTATCAGCATGATGGCGAACAGCGGCAAGTTCGACTCTGGCAAATTGAAGCGCTTTGCGCTTTTGGCAACGTCGTGGCCGGGCAAGGCGGCGGCTGGATTGAGGAAGAAGCGAACCTGAGCCACGAGGGAACCTGCTGGCTTGAGCCTGATGCCCTGATCTGGAACGGTGCGACGGTTGAAGATGACGCAAAAATCCTCGGCGAGTCTGAAATTTGCCATCACGCAAAAGTGGGCGGCAAGGTGCTGGTCGAGGATTCCCGCATCAGCGGCGAATGTTTTATCTCGGGCTCTGCCCGCGTGTTGCAGCAGAGCCAGGTGATTGCCGTGCTGGGGCTGACCGAAGATACAGAAATGCGGCTGCAAATCTACGGGAACGCCACGGTGCTGGCCTCACGCATCGTCCATCAGGCACAAATCTATGGTCACGCGCGCGTGAACAACGCCTTTGTCGAACACCGCTCAGCCATTTTTGATAACGCCGTTATTGAAGGCAATGCAGAGAACAATGTCTGGGTTTGTGATTGCGCGCAGGTGTCCGGTAACGCACGTATTATTGCCGGCAGCGGCGACAGCCAGATCCCGACCATCCGCTACTCATCTAAAGTCTACGGCAACGCCCTTATTGAAGGGGATTGCGTGCTCAGGCACCGCGTCCAGGTTTACGGTAATGCGGCGCTTATCGGCGGCCCGGTTCTGCTGGACAACAATGTACAGGTGTATGGCGAGGCGAAAGTGATGGGTAACGTGCTCATCGAAAACAACGTGCAGATTTATGATGAGGCGGCGGTGGAAGGCTTTGGCGGCGAACTGATTCATCTTCGCGGCATGAAGGATATTAACGGCGCACAGCGAATTACCCGCACGCCGTTTTACGGCATTTTTTAATCAGCAATGCGCCCGTAAATATTCTGATCGTGGAACTCGTCGTTCAGAAACTCGGCTTGCCTCAGGCAACCTTCAAGGGCAAAGCCGTTGCGTTGGGCCACCCGGTTGCTGGCCTGGTTAGTGACGATGCATTTGATGACAAACCGGCGCACCGTCCCTTCCACCGCGTACTTGCCGATCGCGGCCTCAATCACGGCGGAAATGATCCCTTTGCCCTGCCGATCCTCGCTTAGCCAGTAGCCGATGTAGGCCGTTTTGTCGGTCGGGACTATCTGGTTAAAGGAAAAGACGCCCGCCAGCTCGCCGCGATAGAGGATCATAAACATCTTCGCGTAGCCTTTATGGTGGAGAACATAGTTCCCCTGCAGCGTTTTGCGGGTGTCGTCCTCGGAAACAACATACTGCGGCCAGTTCATCGCCTTTTGCAGCCAGCTTTTATTGCGCTGCACCAGGGCAAAAACGTCCTTCACGAACCGCTCGTTCACCGAATGCAGTTCGATATCATCATTAACCGCAATCACTTCATCCTGCCAGGCCTGCTGTTGTTCCACTCGTGACTCCTGCTTTTGTTAGAAGGTGACAGTTATCTTATGTCACTTTTTTGTGGCAACGCACGAGATTTAAAACACCGCCAAAAGTGAACATATAGAAATTCATTATGAAAGAGTATTTATGCAATAAGAGGACGAGGTGGTGAAACGGGCATAAAAAAGCCCCGCGGCTTTTACGCGGCGGGGCTGGATGATTAACGCATTTCGCGGTCGTCAACGTATTTACGTTTATCCGGCGGTGGTGGGAAATACTGGTACAGCCAGGTTTCACTGATCGCTTTGCCCTGGCAACGCAGGAACATGCGCATCTCGACAGCGTCAGTGGCGTCGTTGGTCGGATACCAGTCAAACAGAATGCGGTAACCGTCAAACGGTTCGACGTAGAGGATCTCAATCTGCTTCGCTTCGCCGTTGGAGAGCGTAATCACCGGCTCAATCCCCTTCGGCGCGGCGGCTTTCAAATCGCCCCCGATAAAGTCGATAGCAAAGCGGCGGGACCATTTTTCCGGGAAGTGTTCACCCGGCGCCCAGCCTTCCGGGAAGCTGCCCATCCCGGTGCGGGTGGCGTAAACGCGGGCCAGATCCGTCGTCACCGGCGGCAAACCGCTCCAGTAGAGGCGATATTTGAACTCGAATTCGTCCCCGGCTTTGACCGGTTTTTCCGGCTGCCAGAAGCAGACAATATTGTCGAGCGTTTCGCCGGTGGTCGGGATTTCCATCAGGCCAACGGTGCCTTTGCCCCACTTGTTACGCGGCTCTACCCACAGGCTTGGACGCTTGTTGTACCAGCCCATGATGTCCTGGTAGCTGGCAAAGTCGTGATCCAGCTGCAGCAGGCCAAAGCCTTTCGGGTTCTCGTCCATAAAGGCGTTGAACTGAAGTTTCTGCGGGTTATTCAGCGGGCGGCAAATCCACTCGCCGTTACCGCGCCACATGGCCAGGCGGTCGGAGTCATGAATTTGCGGGTGAATGGTGTCGCAGGTCCGGCGTTCGTTGGTGCCGCAGGCAAACATGCTGGTCATCGGCGCGATACCCAGCTGCTTGACGTCTTTCCGGGCATAAAGGTGATTGTCCACCTCCATCACCACGCGCTCGGCTTCACAGCTGATAATAAATTTGTACGCGCCGGTCACGCTTGGGCTGTCGAGTAAGGCATAGACCACAAAAGTCGTGTCGGTGGCTTTCGGCGTTTCAAACCAGAACGAGGTGAAGTCCGGGAACTCTTCCGGCGTGTCGGTGAAGGTGTCCACCGCGAGGCCACGGGCGGACAGCCCATACTGGTACGTGCTGTCTACGGCACGGAAATAGCTCGCGCCGAGGAAGGAGACGACGTCACGGCGCGCCAGCTCCGGTGCCTTGAAGACTTTCAGGCCGGCAAAGCCGAGATCCGTCTGGCCTTCGAGCTGCCTGGTGTCTACGCCAGCATTGTTGTAGTTAAACAATTCCGGGCGGAAGTGGATTTCGCGCGCCTGATGGGTGGCGGAATCCAGCGAGAACATTCTGACGCGGCGGCGGAACCCCATGCCGACGTGGAAGAACTGCACGTCAAGCTGGCGGTTTTCGATGTTGTTCCACAGCGAATGATCGGCGTCGTACTGAATGGCGTTATAAGCCTGAGGCGTCAGGTTAGCCAGCGTGTTGGGCAGCGCGCGCGGTGCCCCGCCCCATGGTTTTTTCGACAGGTCGTGCGCCATGCCCTGAAGCACCGCAAAATCGAAGGCAGTGGAGTGCCCGTCAGCGATGCCTGATTCGGCAGCAAAGGCGCTTCGGGAGAATAGCGTGGCAAGGGTTGGCGTGCCGCAGGCAGCGGCGAGAGCCATAGAGGCCTGGATAAAACGTCTGCGATTCATGCCTGAGAAATCGTCCTTATGTGTCGATGTGTTTTGTTCCTCCCGACGGGAAGAACAGCGGCAAGAGACTGCTACCTGTACGACCGCACACTCTAGACAAAATTCACAGTGAATCCAATGGGCGGAGAAGGCGTTTGGGGGAGGAACGAAAGTTTTTTTTCAGGAAACCAGATATCACCGAAAAATTCGCCATTGCCTGGCGAAAAAAACGCTAAAGGCCCGTCAGCCTGTGTGCCGACGAGCCCTGGTCAACGTTACTTCACGCTGACGTCGATGCCGGGGAAGAACTTCTGCGCGAGCTTAGTCACGGTGCCGTCGGCTTTCACCTTATCGATGGCCGCATCCAGCTCTTTTTTCGTGACAGCGTCACCTTTACGCAGACCAAAACCAATCCCGCTGCCGAGAATGGTGTCGTCGCTCACCGGCTTGCCGATAAAGCCAAAGCCCTTGCCCTGCGGCGTGCTGAGGAAGCCCGCCTGACCTGCCGCGGACATCACCAGAGAGGCATCAATACGGCCGTTCAGCAAGTCAGCCCAGGCCATGTTCTGGTCTTTGTAAGACACAACGTTCACGCCCTGCTTTTCCCAGTGCTCTTTGGCATAGGTTTCCTGAATGGAGCCCTGGAGCACGCCGATGGTTTTGCCTTTCAGCCCTTCCGCCGTGGCTTCAAGGCCGCTGCCTTCTTTGCCCACCAGCTGAGACGGAATACGGTAGATTGGCTGGGTAAAGTCGATGCTTTTACGACGCTGCTCGGTGATGTTCATTGCCGAGTTGATGGCGTCAAACTTCTTCGCCACCAGCCCCGGGATCAGCGAATCAAACGACGTTTCAACCCAGGTACATTTCAGGCTGGCCGCCTGGCAAATGGCTTTCCCCAGCTCGACGTCAAACCCTTCCAGCTCGCCCGCGCTGTTGCGGCTTTCAAACGGGGGATACTCCGCTTCGAGGCCATAGCGCAGCTCGCCGGCGGCCAGCGCAGAAAACGAAGAACACAGCCCGAGCAGCAAACTTAACGCATACATTTTTTTCATCATGACCCCTTATCAGCGTGGCTTAACCCGGCACAGCGCTTCAGCGCCCGCCCGAAGTGTGGCTTCATCTTTGGCAAATGAGAGCCGGATAATTTTATTGTCAGTACCGTCGGTATAAAACGCGGAGAGCGGAATGGTCGCCACGCCGTAATCAGTGATTAACCGCTTCACCATCTCGCTGTCGGACTCATCGCTGAAGTGCCCGAAGCGGGCCAGCAGGAAGAATGACCCACCGCTCGGCAGCAGTTCAAACGGCGAATCAGCCAGCAAAGACTGCATTAAATCACGCTTGCGCTGATAAAATGCCGCCAGTGAAAGATAAGTTTGCGGATCGCTCATATAGTCGGCGAACGCATACTGCATCGGCGTGTCGGCGGAGAACATCAGGAACTGATGCACCTTGCAGATCTCATCCATCAGCGCCGCCGGGGCCAGGCAATACCCGACCCGCCAGCCCGTGACGTGGAAGGTTTTACCGAACGACGACACAATCACGCTGCGCTCGGCAAGCTGCGGGTGCGTCGCCATGCCGTGGTGCTTTTTGCCGTCAAAGACGATGTGTTCATACACTTCATCGGACAGGAGCACAATGTCGGTGTCGCGGGTTACCGCCGCCAGCATTTCCAGATCATGGGCGCTAAATACCTGCCCGCTTGGGTTATGCGGCGTGTTCACGATGATCATCCGCGTGCGTGGCGTAATCGCCGCCCGCACTTCGTCCCAGTCAACGGTAAAATCAGGCAGGCTCAGCTTGAGCGCCACCGGTTTGGCGCCCTGCAGGCGGACAATCGGCGCGTAGCTGTCGAAAGAAGGCTCAAAGTAGATAACTTCATCGCCGGGATGTACCAGACCGCCGATCGCAGAATAAAGCCCTTCGCTGGCGCTGGCGGTGACCAGCACCTCCTCTGCGGGGTCATACACGGCCCCGTAAAGGCTCGCCACTTTGTCGGCAATCAGCTGTTTCAGGGACGCCAGACCGGTCATCGGGGCGTACTGGTTATGCCCTTCCTGCATGGCTTTGGTGACGCCAGCGATCAGTTTCGGGTCGCAGGGGAAGTTGGGTGCCCCCTGAGAAAGATTTATCGCCTTGTGCTGCGCGGAAAGCTGGCCGATCACCGTAAAAATCGTGGTTCCGACGTCCGGCAATTTTGAACGTTGTTGTACCGGGGTTTGTATGGCCATAGCGGCTCCTGAACGTGATGCGATTTGCATAACTATTCAATATCGCCGCCATTGCCACGACAATCGAATTGTTGTCATAATAGCCATGCAAAAAATGCATAGCTCAGCGGAGAGCATCATGACCCGGCGTAATTTTCCCCTAAATACTCTCGATGCTTTTCTGGTCACGGCCAGGCACCTGAACCTCACCCGGGCGGCAAAAGAGCTTTGCCTGACCCAGGGCGCCGTCAGCCGTAAAATTGCGGCGCTGGAGCAGTGGCTGGGGTTCGCGCTTTTTGAGCGCCATGCACGCGGATTACGCCTCACGCCACAGGGCAGCGCCCTGCTGCCCGATCTCCAGAACGCCTTCAACACGCTGCTGGACGTGGCCGACCGGGCCTGCCATAAGCCTGAGATTATTCGTCTTAAGGCCCCCACCTGCGCCATGCGCTGGCTGGTGCCGAAGCTGATTCAGCTTGAGCAGCGTATGCCGGAGATCCTGGTTGCGTTAACCACGACCGTGGAGCACGGCGTCAATTTCAAAAACGAACCGTTTGATGCCGCCATTGTGTTTGGTCAACAGGCCAAAAGCGGCGCGCTGCTGTTTGAAGAGCGTCTGACGCCGGTTATCAGTCAGGCGTTGCTTCCGCCGGAGACGAGCAACTGGGAGCGGCTGACCTTTTTGCACCCGACTCGCGATCGTACCGACTGGTCATTATGGCTTGGAAAGAACCCTTCACCGCCTTGGCTGGCGATGCAGAAAAATCAGCATTTCGACACCATGGATCTGGCGATCAGCGCCGCTATTCAGGGGTTTGGGATAGCCATCGCAGACGAAACGCTGGTGGCCGAAGATCTTCGTACCGGGCGGTTAGTGCGGCCTTTTACCGGGAGCGTAAAAACCGGGGCCAGTTACAGGCTGGCGGTGAAGCCCGGCAGCGAAGGCGCCGCCGGGCTGGAGGCCTTTTGCAATGCGTTGCTCAGTCCAGGCTGACGTGGTGTTTCATCACTCGCTTAAATAACTGCATTCTCAGCCGCATAAAGCGATTCTCGACCTTAAACTGCGCCCGCAGATGAACGCCCAGCCGCAGCGTGCGGTCCCGCCCTTTGGTGCTGGCAGGCCAGCTCAACGGCCCTGGTAACGCTTTGCTGTGCGCCCTGGCGCTGCGGGCGAAGCTGACCCAATAATCGCCAATCTGAGCGGCAAACTGCAGGTCGCGTTCAGTCACGTATTCACTGGCAGGCGGAGAAAGCTGCAGCGTGTTAAAGACATAAGCCACTTCGTTGCCGTGCCAGGTGCCGTTGGCGTAGGTTTCACGCTCGGCCTCCGCCACGTAGTCAAAATAATACCGCCAGCAGGGCTGGCCTGCGCGCTGTTGCGCCTGCATCACCACAAACCCCAGCGTGGTAAAGGCCATGTCCCGGCACACCTGACGGCCCAGCTCAGCGTCACCCTTAACGCCGGGATACAGCAATTTGATAAGCCCCAGACCGAGACGCTTTTCCCGGCGCAGAAGCGCAACCTGCCCGGCGGGATCTATCCCGAAGTAGCTCAGCACGCTCGCCTCATCGCTGTTGCTGCCCACCATCAGCGGCATCCGGTGCTGTCGTGCGGCAAAAAACGTGTCCAGCATGGGTTCAGGCAAAACAATATCGCCGCTGATGGGCGTCGGCCCGATGTTTAGCGGGGCTTCCAGCGCCCATAATTCACTGGCGGGAAGGGAACGCAGCGCTTCAGCGTTCGCATTCTTCAGCCCAAAATGTTCTGCCACCGCCACGCCGCGCTTCAACGCTTTACGGCGATCGACATCCGGCAGCGTGTAGGCGCTTTGTATAATCCCCTTGTGGAACAGGCCGCTGGCTAAAGGCGATGCCAGCAGAGAAAGCACGCTGCGGGCGCCTGCTGACTCGCCAAACAGCGTGACGTTGCTGGCGTCTCCGCCAAAAGCAGCGATGTTGGCCTGCACCCACTTCAGCGCGGCAATCTGATCGAGCAAGGCAAAGTTGTGGATCGGCCCAGCCGGATTTTCTTCATCCAATGCGGGATGAGCAAAAAAGCCCAGATGCCCAAGCCGGTAGTTCACCGTCACTAACACCACGCCCCGCGAGGCCAGCGCGGCGCCATCATACGGAGGTAAAGAACCGGCTCCAATAGTGTAGCCGCCCCCGTGCAGCCAGACCATCACCGGCAAGGGTTTGCCCGTCCGCCGGGCGGGAGTCCAGATATTGAGGTAAAGGCAGTCTTCTGAAAACTGGCCCGGATCGCCGCCGCCGACGGCTTTGCAGTATTCCAGGCTTTGCCAACAGGCCGGAGCGAAGGTATCGGCGATGCGAATACCTTGCCAGTTTTCTGGCGGCTGAGGCGCTCGCCAGCGCAGGTTTCCAGTGGGAGGCATGGCAAAGGGAATACCGCGATACACCGCAATATCCCCCTGAAGGACGCCGCTCAGTTGACCCTGAGCAACGTTAACAACGTGTTCCATCTGCTGTTCCTTGTAGCTGACATCCCAGCAGGGTAACGCGTTTACAGTAAACCGCAACGGCGTTTGCTGCGATCCTCCGCCTGTTGATAAAGGCTGAATTCATCGGCCACCGCCGCACCCAGCGCCATTTCGAACTCGCTGCGGCTGGAGTGCCCGTGCTGCCGCTGGCCACCGTCGCTGCCTAAATTTGACTGGAAGATGCCCGCGGCGCTAACCGGCAGGAAATCTTCATAGATGATAGGCTGGGCGATGAGCCAGCCGCGCTCAATCAACAACTGCGGATCGTCGCCTGGTTTGATGGACTGGCGATGCATGTCGCCCACCGGCGTCAGGCGGTAGCGAAAATAGGCCAGCCCCTGGCGACGAAGCAGCGCATCGCTGTCCGGGAAGCGGCTGAACACCTCCTGCAAATGCTGCTGATGGCTTAGGTTGTCCGTGCCGTTTCCCGCTTCGAGCAATAATTCATCATACAGCGCGCGGCCTTTAGGCGTCAGCGCCACGCCGCGCTGCTCAATCTCACCAAATCGGGCGGTGTGCGTGCCGTGGTGCTCACCGGCAAACAAAATAGGCTCTTCCAGCGCTTTAAAACTGGTCTGACGCAGCAAAATGGGGCGTTCACGGCGAGGTGGGCCTTCAATAATGGCTTTGGGCGAGATGCCCCGCTCCGGCATCATCGCCTGAACGCGGTCGATATCCAGCGTGCGCGGCGTGAGATGGTTAATGTGGCAGCCACGGAAGCAAACCACATCGGCGATCAGGCGATGTTCGTCGTGCAGGGCGCGGTAAGTGTCGGCGTCAACCGTGGCATGCTGATGCCAGCGGAAGGTTTCCAGAGCTTCGGCCACAAAGGTGTTCGCCTCTGCCTCGCTGAATCCGCCCTGCCTGTCGTGGAGATCGAGCATTTCGCGGCAGCGGGGAGTGAAAATGTCGCGTTTATCGAGGATTGCGGCAGCGCGAGCCCTTAGCGTCGGGTTGTCGATAAGCTCCAGACGCAATAAAGAGGTAAACACGCGGAAGGGATTTCGTGCCAGCGCCTGGTCGTCGATCGGGCGGAAAGCGGTGGAATGTACCGGTACCCCGGCCTGGGAAAGATCGTAGTAACCCACCGGATGCATGCCCATCACCGCGAAAATTCGCTTCAGCACCGCCAGCTCTTCGGCCTTACCTACGCGAATCGCGCCGTGGCGCTCTACGTTTAACCTTGCCAGCTCGTCAGCATTTTCGAGCTGCTGGTGCAGCTCAGGATCGTGTTCCAGCACGGCCAGGTTTACATCCGCCACCAGTTCTAACAGCGTGCCGTACTGCGGAACTTCTTGCTGGTACATCGCCGACATAGCTTGCGAAAATTTGTCCCGAATCTCATCGGCCGTGAGGGTGTTCGCCATGATGTCATGCCTCCAGTGGATAGTGCTGAAAGCGTAGAACCTGGTGGATCACTTATCAGGAAGAATTTCCATTTTGTGATCTGCTTTGCAGCACCTAAAAAGTAATTTTTTCAGCACATTACATAACGCAGCGTTATGCAGAATGCCTGCCATAAAGAGTATAAATTAACAAAAAATTAACTAAAACAGGCCGCGTTAAAATCTGCAGATCGGCATCACTTTTCAGCAAAATAGCGCCCTTTTGTCGAAAAAATCTTCTCTGATTTAAAGTGGTTATGTGCCTGGTCATAACAAAATGTTAATAATATTTTGCAATGAAGTTATCAAAATTCAACACCGAGGCTTGTCAGCGAAGCCGGACTGTTTTTAACATTGCTCATGGAAAAAAATGGTCTCTTCAGTCAGCGCATTCGCTTGCGCCATTTACATACTTTCGTGGCCGTCGCTCAGCAGGGAACACTAGGTCGCGCGGCTGAAACTCTTAACCTGAGCCAGCCGGCGCTCTCCAAAACCCTCAATGAGCTGGAGCAGCTTACCGGCACACGTCTGTTCGAACGCGGGCGGTTAGGCGCTCAGCTAACGCTCACCGGCGAGCAGTTTTTAACCCATGCGGTAAAAGTGCTTGATGCCCTGAATCATGCCGGGCAGTCGTTTGTACGTCGGGAAGACCGGCCTTCTGATGTGATACGGATTGGCGCGCTGCCTACCGCCGCGCTGGGTATTTTACCGGCGGTGATCGGCGAGTTTCATAGGCAGCAGAGCGACGTCACCCTGCAGGTTGGCACCATGAATAACACCATGCTGCTGGCGGGATTGAAGTCCGGGGAACTGGATTTAGGCATCGGGCGCATGTCCGATCCTGAGCTAATGACGGGCCTGAACTATGAACTGCTGTTCCTTGAGTCTCTCAAGCTGGTTGTTCGCCCTAACCACCCGCTGCTGCATGAAAATATTACCCTTAGCCGGGTGATGGAATGGCCCGCGGTGGTCTCCCCTCAGGGCACGGTGCCACGCGATAACGCGGAATCTCTGCTCGCGTCACAGGGCTGCAAGCTGCCTTCAACCTGCATCGAAACGCTGTCGGCTTCGCTCTCCCGCCAGCTGACCGTCGACTACAACTATGTCTGGTTTGTGCCTTCTGGCGCGGTGAAGGACGATTTGCGCCAGGGCACGCTGACCGCGCTTCCTGTCCCGATTCCGGGCGTCGGGGAACCTATCGGGATCCTTACGCGGGTGGACACTCAGCTCTCAACGGCTGCGCAAATTCTGCTGTCGTCGATTCGTAAATCAATGCCGTCCTGAGGGAGCTCGCCGCCATCCCGCCGCTCAGCGGCTTCGTTTGGCGTGTTTCTCCCAGGTTTCCAGTTTGGCCTGCTCTGATTTTTTTAAAGCAACATAGCAGGCCCCGCTTCCGCCGTGGTGCGGCATCGCCACGCAAAAAGCCTGCACTTCGTCAAACTCGGCCAGCCAGCGCCCAAGGAAGCTACGCACCACGTTGGCATGGGATTTATCTTCTCGTCCTTTGCCGTGCACGATGAGCACATTACGCAGACCATCCTGTTTAGCCTGCATAATATAGGCAAACAACATCTGCCGGCAGCGCTCCACGGGCTGGCGGATCAGATTAAGGCTTGCCTGCTGGCCGTATTTTCCGAGCCGGAGCTTATCCAGGACGCCGCTCTGCAGACCCTCTCGCTTGTACTCCAGCGGCGTGTCGAGGGGAATGATGTCCAAAAAGTCGGTGGTGAGAAAGTTGTCCAGTTGGATGGGGTCTGGCTTCACGCCAATGTGCTCTTTCTGAGGTTTGATCCACTGGCTGTCCGCGCAGTTTTTCAGCGGTTTGACATCCTCCATGGCGTCAAGAAACAGCGATTTGTCGTCAAGGTTCACGGTCAATCCTCCTGAGTTAGCTGCCGCTACTATAACCTCGCCCTGCCTGAGGCTCAACGGGACAGCCGTGGGAGATATTTCAGAATAGTTGGCAAATTATTTATGTCACCGGATCTTTAAAATGAAAATATAAAGTTTGCATTTACGTTAAAAAAAAGTAAATCAAATAACCGTAAAAGAAATTATTATTCCCTTCACCGGGGAAATAATCACCGCCGTAATCAGACGGTCAGTCGCTAACTATTTCGGGCGATAAGTCAGGGAAGTTATCAAATTTTTTTCTCTACTTCCGGCCATTATTTTCCGTCTTCGCCTGGAAATTTAGATGCGGTGATAATCCTTTTGAGGTCTGGCTGACGCCGCTGGGGGCATGTTATCTTTTCAGCCTCAAAATGGGCCGCGCATTCGTTCAGGCCTGACAAAAAACGGAGTAATACCGTGCTGACAATACTGGAAGATAAGATTGACACCCCGCTTGGGCCGCTGTGGATCTTGTGCGACGAACAATTCAGGCTTCGGGCCGTGGAATGGGAAGAACACAGCGACCGCATGGAGCAGCTGTTGAATATTCACTATGGGAAACAAGGATTTCAACGCGTCAGCAGTCGTAACCCTGGGGGCCTTAGTGACAAGCTGCGTGACTATTTTGCTGGCGATCTGGCGGTGATCGATACTCTGCCCACGGCGACGGCTGGCACGGATTTCCAGCGTCAGGTTTGGCAGGCTTTGCGCGATATCCCCTGTGGACGAGTGATGCATTATGGCGAACTGGCAGAACAGCTAGGCCGCGCCGGGGCCGCTCGCGCTGTCGGCGCCGCGAACGGCTCAAACCCGGTGAGCATTGTGGTGCCGTGCCATCGCGTCATTGGTCGAAACGGCACGATGACCGGGTATGCAGGCGGCGTGGCGCGGAAAGAGTGGCTGCTGCGCCATGAAGGTTATTTATTACTGTGATGGTGCCAAAAGTGCGGCTATTTATTCCAAAAAAGAGTAGCTGCATTTTAATGTTTCAGGGAATTCAACAAGATGAAGACCCTTTTTTAACCCCCTCCCTTTATTATTGTCCGAATAACGTTCTGCCAGACTTACCTGATCGCGAAAAAGATGTTAAAATTGACCAATATCAATTACGGTCCGAGCATATCTATGATCCCTGAAAAGCGTATTATTCGACGAATTCAGTCTGGCGGTTGTGCTATCCATTGCCAGGATTGCAGCATCAGTCAATTATGCATTCCCTTCACGCTTAATGAGCATGAACTCGATCAGCTTGATAATATCATCGAGCGTAAAAAGCCGATTCAAAAGGGTCAAACCCTGTTTAAAGCAGGTGATGAACTGAAATCGCTGTACGCTATTCGCTCTGGCACCATCAAAAGCTACACCATTACCGAGCAAGGCGATGAGCAAATCACCGGTTTCCACCTCGCGGGCGACCTGGTCGGCTTCGACGCCATCGGCACTGGCCATCACCCGAGCTTTGCTCAGGCACTCGAAACGTCGATGGTTTGTGAAATCCCTTTTGAAACGCTCGACGATTTGTCCGGTAAAATGCCGAGCCTGCGCCAGCAGATGATGCGCCTGATGAGCGGCGAAATTAAAGGCGATCAGGACATGATTTTGCTGTTGTCCAAAAAGAATGCCGAAGAGCGCCTGGCGGCTTTTATCTACAATCTTTCTCGCCGCTTTGCGCAGCGCGGTTTCTCACCGCGTGAGTTCCGCCTAACCATGACCCGTGGCGATATCGGTAACTACCTGGGTCTGACGGTAGAAACCATCAGCCGCCTGCTGGGTCGCTTCCAGAAAAACGGTATGCTGGCGGTGAAAGGCAAGTACATCACTATCGAGAATATCGATCTGTTATCCGACCTCGCGGGCCAGTCGCGCAGCGTTGCCTGATAACCCTCCCCTTTGCCGGATCGGCTTTTATCCCTTTTATTGATCCGGCAAGGGCTCTTCACCTGTTTCATTCCTTTCTTATGGGTTAATCTTACTTCACAGACTGTGGTTAAGCAGTTGTAAGGAGACCTGTATGGCAAACTACCAAAACATGCTAGTCGCGATTGATCCTAATCAGGACGATCAGCCTGCCCTGCGGCGAGCTGTTTATTTGCATCAACGGATTGGCGGCAGGATCAAAGCCTTCCTGCCTATCTATGATTTTTCCTACGAAATGACCACGCTTCTGTCCCCCGATGAACGCACCGCAATGCGCAAAGGGGTTATCAGCCAGCGCACGGCCTGGATTAAGCAACAGGCGCAGTACTATATCGAAGCCGGTATTCCTATTGATATCAAGGTGGTGTGGCATAACCGACCGTTCGAAGCCATCATCCAGGAAGTGATCGCCGGCGGGCACGATCTGCTGCTAAAAATGGCGCACCAGCATGACAAGCTGGAAGCCGTGATTTTCACTCCAACCGACTGGCATTTGCTGCGTAAATGCCCCTGCCCGGTGTGGATGGTCAAAGACCAGCCGTGGCCGGAAGGCGGCAAGGCGCTGGTGGCGGTGAACCTTGCCAGCGAAGAGCTTTACCACAACGCGCTGAATGAAAAACTGGTGAGAGAGACGCTGAAGCTGGCGGATGATGTCAACCACACCGAGGTTCACCTGATTGGCGCGTATCCGGTTACCCCCATCAACATTGCCATTGAGCTGCCTGATTTTGACCCGAGCGTGTATAACGACGCCATTCGCGGCCAGCATCTGGTGGCCATGAAGGCGCTGCGTCAGAAATACGGCATTGACGAAAAAATGACGCACGTCGAGAAAGGCCTGCCGGAAGAGGTGATCCCTGACCTGGCCGAGCATCTTCAGGCCGGGATTGTGGTACTCGGCACCGTCGGGCGAACGGGACTTTCCGCAGCGTTTCTGGGCAACACCGCGGAACAGGTTATCGACCATTTGCGCTGTGATTTATTGGTGATAAAACCGGACGATTACCAGACGCCGGTTGAGATGGACGACCCGGAAGACGACTGATGTCGCCATCCATTCAGGCAAAAACCCCGCAGTCCATTTACCTGCGGGGTTTTTATTGGTCAGTGGCTGGAGCCGAATACGTTCCAGCTATTCTGCCCGAGCACGGGCCTTTTACTTATCCCGGTACGGGATAGCCGGCACATCCTCTTCCCCAGTGATAACCCGGTCAGGATGTACGAGTTGTTCCCCCTTCACAAATCTGGCACTGACGGCGCCAAACAATGTAAAGCCAAGAATGGTGGCTACGCCCCCGTACATCAAAGCCTTATCACCAGAATTCACTAACGCAAAGTAGCTGTACGCAGCCCCAACCCCAGCGATTGCGTTATTCAACAGAGCCTTATGGCTGGGTACCCGGTTGATTTCCTGAATTGTTACCAGGGCTGCCATAGACAGGATGTAGGGAATAAGATTCGTGACGACCGACAGGTCAACTACGGTTGAAAATTGGTCAGAGACACCCAGATTACCAGTGGCTACATGATGAATCCAGCCGTAGCGAGTCCCGTCAGGGCTGGCGGGAATTGAAAACCAACCCAGAATGGTTTGAATCCCCAACAGAATCAGCATTCCTGCGATGGGGGTGCCACTCTTATTACATTTAGCGAAAATTCGCACAAAATAGCCCACTTCCGCAGAACTCTTGAAGACTTGTGCAGTAGTGAACTGCCAGCCCAGTAAGGAACCGATGCAGGCGATAATCATCAGGCCCGTGATGATATTCCCTACCATGGGAGTAAACATCGTGGCGAAGACCAGGCCAAACGGCGCGTTTGAACTGGCAAGTTCAGCGTTTGGAATAATTCCGCCAATGACGTTGGTCGACACGATATAGATAACCGCAGAGCCCAATGTCCCGAAGAGCACGGCGATGGGTACATTCTTTTTAGGATTATCCACCGCATCACTGTTCGCGCAGGCCGATTCGAGCCCAAGAAAGGCCCACAGCGTGATTGCTACGGAAGAGCCTGCGGCATCAAGTAGCGTGCTGTTATGAGGGTTCCAGCCTGCGGCATATATTTCGGGTTTAAACCAGAACCATCCCACCGTCGATACCACCACGACCGGCGCGATCACCCCCCAAACAGTGACGCCACCAATTTTACCGGTTATGCTGGCTCCACCAAAATTAGCAAACGTGGTTAACCATAAAAGTCCTATCGTCATTAATCCAATTTGCAGAGGATTAGGATTAATATTGAATAGCCCAATAATATAACCCACGGCAGTGATGGAGATCGCGACGTTACCAATGACGATCGCAACGCCATAGGTGTAGTTTGCAATGTAATTCCCCGCCTTACCAAAGGCATACTCAGCGTAACCGCCCATGCCACCAAGCTTATTACTCATCGTACCGCAGCAGGCAAAAGCCCAGGCCAGCGCCATTGAACCCACGGCAGTAATCACCCAGGATACTATCGAAATATTCCCGACTTGAGCCAGCTTAGTGGGTAGTAATATTATTCCCGATCCTAACATGTTGATGGCAGTCAACATTGTTAGCTGAGTGACACTCATTTTCTTAATTGCCATATTCACTCTCCTGCAGCTAACTGGGTTACCGTTAGATGCTTTCTTTTAGGCATTGAACGTAATAAACCCCATTTTTATTCTCTACACCATGGATATCATGGCCAAAACCAGGGAATCGCCGATCCCATAATTGCAGAATCTGCAAATATTTGATGTATGGGCTATCTTTATCTCCCGCGTTCTCGCCTGGCATGATCATTGGAATTCCAGGCGGATAAGGAACAACACCGGTCGCAAGAGTGCGGTTGTAAAGATCATCCACGCTAACTGTTTCAATATCGTTGTGTACGAGCCTGATATAAGCCTCGGCTGGAGTGAGTACCGGTTTCGGTAATATGGTGAACGCTTTCTCCTGAACCTTTATGAGATCTGTTTCTTTGAAAAAGAGGAACATTTCATTAGCAAGATCTTTCAATCCTTTATTTTTGAACGCCTCAGGGCATTCGTTTTCATGTGCATAAAGGAGGTGTTTGACCGGAATATTGTTATCGTATGCATCTTTAAATTTGAGTAATGCATTGATCAATGTTCCGTATTTCCCTTTGGTAATACCAAGGGAGAAAAGAAACAGAATGGTAAAATCAGTGGTCTTTTCAACTTGAATGCCTTTCTGGCTAAGAAAAGCCGTCACCAGTGCAGCAGGAATGCCGGCGTTCTCAAGTGAGCCATCCGTCGCCACGCCAGGCATCACGACGGACACTTTTATCGGATCCAGCATACAGTAGCTGTCTTCGATTCCCTTAAAACCGTGCCATATATCACCCTCTCGCAATTCCCAGCAACGAGGGTCGGTAACTAAAAGAGACAGGGGCGCATCTTCAAAAGAAATTTTCTTTCCGGACTCCGGGTCGGGAACGAAGTCTGCATTCCAGGTGGAGAAAAACCAGTCATCATTTTCCTGAAGTTCTCTTCGAATACGCCTGACGGCCTGGCGAAAACGAACCGCTTCAGTAATTGATTCTGTGGTAAGGTGCTGACCACTTTGCTCCCGCATCATTTCAGCCGAAACTTCGTTAGCCATAATTATCGGATACAGCGGCGACGTCGAGGCATGCATCATATAAGCTTCGTTGAAGCGTTCATGAGGAACCGAATTTCGTCCATCCCGCACCCCAATCAGCGATGCCTGCGAAAGTGCAGCTAACAGCTTGTGCGTTGAGGTTGTAGTGAAAATTGTCGGCAGATCCCTTGGATAATCATCGGGTTCTCCATACATGCCAAAACGTTCTGCGTAGAGGGGGTTAAATCGCGCATAGCCGTACCATGCCTCATCAAAATGAATACGATCGACGCTGCTATTGAGCTGCTTAATAACCGTAGGCACATGGTAGGTCAGGCCATCATAGGTCGAATTTGTGATAATGCTGTGCAGCGGTTTTTTATTCTTATCTGTGGCGAGAGGGTTTGAGGCGATAGCTTCTTTCACTGCATCACCACTCAGTTGACGGGCATATACCGGCCCAATAATGCCGAGGTAGTTTCTCGAAGGCATTAAATACGTTGGGATGACCCCCGTCATCGTCAGGGCCTGTTCCGTAGATTTATGGGCGTTGCGGTCGCACAGGGCATAGTCGTCACGGGCTACGGAAGACATCATAATGACCCTGTTGGACATAGAAGATCCATTGGTAACGGTATAGGCCCTGTCCGCGCCAAATACCCGGGCACAGAATTTTTCGCTATCACCAATCGGACCGCTATGATCCAGCAGAGACCCTAATTCTCCGACGGAAATAGAAAGATCGGAGCGCAAAAGATTTTCCCCAAAATAATCATGGAATGCCCGGCCAACGGCCGATTTCATGAATGCCGTCCCCCCGGCATGGCCTGGGGTATGCCATGAATATTCATATTTTTCCGCAAACTCAAAAATTGCACGAGTCAGCGGCGGAACAATTTTATCCCGATAAGCTAAAATAGCCGAATGAATCCTACCTGCCAGGAAAAAAGGCGTGTCTTCTTGAACCCAAATTAACTCATCAGTTTCACGCATTATTTCATGATTTAAATTCTCAGCCTGTCGATTATCTAATAATAGAAATAAAGGGATGGACTGATTTTTACGTCGAAGAGATTGTATTACTCTCTTTGCCGATTCATTATTCTGCTCACTGTCACTCATTACCCAATCGAGGAGTACGAGCTCAATGGTTTCATCATTATTTAAAACCGCGGCGGCGTCATCAGCAGAATCGGCAAAAACAGTGGCGACATCCTTACTGTTTAACGCATTAATAAGATTAGAAATAGAATCATTGACTACGCTAACATGACAGGCAGAATTATGAACAATTAACGCCTTTAGCGATATTATCCTTTCACTGCGAATATCCATAGTAACCTCCGGG
Organism: Cedecea sp. AS113; assembly: GCF_037152415.1. Classification (NCBI taxonomy): domain Bacteria; kingdom Pseudomonadati; phylum Pseudomonadota; class Gammaproteobacteria; order Enterobacterales; family Enterobacteriaceae; genus Cedecea; species Cedecea sp. AS113. The sequence goes on along the minus strand of NZ_JBBCMI010000006.1, from coordinate 234,694 downwards.
ATTGTGCGATTTTATTTTCAATAAAAACAGACAATTTATATTCAAAATGAAATGTTGAATCACCTTTATCGTATACCACTCTCCAATATAGACCATGCTGGATCAGATAGCGTTAACAGAAATGCTCAAATCATTTCTTGCGTATTTTCACATCTACAGCTATGGGATGTTTAACAGCCTCGTAGAAAGGCCTGAATAAACTTAGTGGCTTTCAGGATATACAGACAATTTTTCCCGACGATAACCCAATTCGCTGAAATCAATATTTTTACAGGATGATGACAAATGGCGTGATTGTTTATTTCTAAAACTAAAAATATCTTCTTGAGATCCTCTCAATACCTTCGTCCTCCAGATCTGTTTGTTTTGTAAAATATCACACGCTGCGGCTTCGCTCTGATTTCGCCTGAACCTGCGTTTTCGTTCCTGTCCCGTCCCCAAAAAAAAAGCCGCCCATTTGGGCGGCATTCACAAGACGGCTAACGCTTACAGCGCTTTCAGAATCGCTTCGACGCTGGCTTTGGCATCACCAAACAGCATCTGGGTGTTCTCTTTAAAGAACAGCGGGTTCTGCACGCCTGCGTAACCGGTATTCATTGAGCGCTTAAACACAATCACGTTCTGCGCTTTCCACACTTCCAGCACCGGCATACCGGCGATTGGACTGCGCGGATCGTCCTGAGCAGCCGGGTTAACGGTGTCGTTCGCCCCGATAACCAGCACGGTGTCGGTGTCGGCGAAGTCGTCATTGATCTCGTCCATTTCCAGCACGACGTCGTAGGGCACTCGCGCTTCAGCCAGCAGTACGTTCATGTGGCCCGGCAGACGCCCCGCGACAGGGTGAATACCAAAACGTACTTTGACTCCGCGGGCACGCAGTTTTTCGGTAATTTCCGCCACCGGATACTGCGCCTGGGCCACCGCCATGCCGTAGCCTGGGGTGATGATCACCGACGTGGAGTTCTTCAGCATTTCAGCCGTTTCTTCCGCGCTGATTTCACGGTGTTCACCCGCTTCTTCCGTTTCACCGGTTGAAGAACCGTCTGTTCCAAAACCGCCGGCAATCACGCTGATAAACGAGCGGTTCATCGCCTTACACATAATGTAGGAGAGGATGGCACCAGAAGACCCCACCAGCGCACCAGTGACAATAAGCAGGTCATTGCTGAGCATAAAGCCCGCAGCCGCTGCGGCCCAGCCGGAGTAAGAGTTAAGCATCGACACCACAACCGGCATGTCTGCCCCGCCGATGGACGCCACCAGGTGCCAGCCAAACGCCAGCGCAATGATAGTCATCACCAGCACGGCCAGAACCTGCATACCAACGCTTTCGGTACGCACAAACACCAGCAGCAGCGCGAAGGAAACCACCAGCGCCGCCAGATTGAGCTTATGACGATTTGGCAGCATCAGCGGTTTAGACGAAATTTTACCGCGCAGCTTGCCAAAGGCGACAATAGAGCCGGTAAAAGTCACTGCCCCGATGAAGATCCCGATGAAGACTTCCGTTAAGTGGATATTCTCCATGATCGGCTCAAGGCCCGGACCGTGATCGAGGTAGCTGTTAAAACCAACCAGCACCGCCGCCAGGCCCACAAAGCTGTGCAGCACGGCAACCAGCTCCGGCATTTCGGTCATTTCGACTTTCTTCGCCAGGTGAATACCAATCGCCCCGCCGATCACCATCGCGATGATAATCCATACGACATTGCCAGTTTCCGGGCCAAAAATGGTCGCCACCAGCGCAATCGCCATCCCCGCGATACCAAACAGGTTACCCTGCTTTGAGGTTTCGTGTTTCGACAGGCCAGCCAGGCTAAAAATAAACAGGATCGCGGCAACAATGTATGCAGCTGTAACTAATCCACCAGACATGTGTTACCCCTTAGTTCTTCCGGAACATTTTCAGCATGCGCTGAGTGACGGTGAAACCACCAAAAATATTGATACTGGCGATCAGTACCGCAATGAAGCTCAGGAAGCTGACCCAGCCACCGTGGCCAATCTGCAGCAGCGCACCTACCACGATTATCCCTGAAATAGCATTCGTCACCGACATGAGCGGCGTATGCAAAGCATGGGAGACGTTCCATACCACGTAGTAGCCAACCACGCAGGCCAGCGCAAAGACGGTGAAGTGACCAAGGAACTCTTTTGGCGCCACACTTGCGAACCAGCCAAACAGAATAATTGCCAGCGCCATCAGGCCATATTTAAACCACGGAGACGTTGGTTTTTTCTCTTCGACCGGCTCAGCAGCTGGTTTTGCAGCGGCCTGCGGCTGAGCGGAAACCTGAATCGGCGGCGCAGGCCAGGTGACTTCACCTTCGCGAATAACGGTCACGCCGCGCACAACCACATCATCAAAATCAACGGTGATATTGCCGTCTTTTTCCTTACACAGCAGCTTGAGCAGGTTGACGAGGTTAGTGCCGTAAAGCTGGGAGGACTGGGTCGGCAAACGACCCGGCAGATCGGTATAACCAATGACCTTCACCCCGTTAGGCGTCACGGTGACCTGGTTCGCAACGGTGTATTCGCAGTTGCCGCCGTTTTGTGCCGCCAGATCGACAATCACGCTGCCCGGCTGCATGGAATCCACCATTTCATGGGTAATCAGCTTCGGTGCAGGTTTACCCGGAATCAGCGCCGTAGTGACGATGATATCCACCTCTTTCGCCTGAGCCGCAAACAGCGCCATTTCGGCTTTGATAAAGGCTTCGGACATCACCTTCGCATAGCCATCCCCGCTGCCGGCTTCTTCTTTGAAGTCCAGCTCCAGGAATTCGGCGCCCATGCTTTGCACCTGCTCTTTCACTTCAGGCCGGGTATCAAACGCACGAACAATTGCCCCGAGGCTGTTGGCCGCGCCAATCGCCGCCAGGCCCGCAACACCCGCGCCGATAACCATCACTTTAGCTGGCGGGACTTTACCTGCGGCGGTGATTTGCCCGGTGAAGAACCTGCCAAACTCATGTGCGGCTTCGACAATCGCACGGTAACCGGCGATGTTAGCCATGGAGCTAAGCGCGTCCAGCGACTGCGCACGTGAAATACGCGGCACTGAGTCCATCGCCATAACGGTGATGTTCCGCGCCGCCAGTTTTTCAAGCAGCTCCGGGTTTTGCGCCGGCCAGATAAAGCTGACCAGCGTCGAACCTTCACGAGCAAGCTCAATTTCGTTATCCAGCGGGGCGTTCACTTTAAGGATAATGTCCGACTGCCAGACATCCGCGCCGCTGGCAACGATCGCCCCCGCGCGCTCAAACGCTTCGTCGTCAAAACTTGCCAGTTTCCCCGCATCGCTTTCAACGGCGACAGTGAACCCCAGTTTAATCAGCTGCTCTACCGTTTTCGGCGTGGCGGCTACACGGGTTTCATTGGCCAACCGCTCTGTTGGTACACCAATACGCATAGTATTCCCTTCCATCTGTTTTTGATGATGGTTTGCCAGACCTTGCCATGGCCAGACGCAAGCATCCGCCCGCACGCGCAGGCAGATATCTGTTCCATTACCACTTCAACAAAAAATACATCTGTAACAAACTTTTTATAACCTACTGAAAATAACGACTGTGATCTACATCCGCATCCTGGTATTTCTATTTTTATCGCAAAAATTCAGTCATCAGGCGCTCAGACAGTTGTTTTAATCTTTATTTACACGCCGAGGCCTGATAATACGCTTAACCGAGACGATAAGACATGATTCTACGCCGCAACAAAAACCAATTTTAACAACATTTTAACCAAATAAGTCATAAGCTTTATCAGTTTTAGCGGTGAATGCCTCTTTTTTTAACTTAATAACGTTTGTCGCGGTTATTCATCGCCGGGAAGGCACAAGGCGCGAAAAATGCCGCAGACAAGGACGTTATTTCCAGCCATAATCGGCATCTAATCGGTCCTAATCAGAGAAGTACCTGTATTCATTTTGCGCAAGGCGAAGGATTATTTTTATGAATCTCAAGAACACCCTTCTGGCGTCAGCTCTTATTTCCGTCACCTCGCTGTCCGCTCAGGCGGCGACCGAACTGACACCAGAGCAGGCGGCCGCACTTAAGCCGTACGATCGAATCACTATCACAGGCCGCTTTAATGCTATCGGCGATGCCGTGGCCGCCGTATCTCGCCGCGCAGATGCTATCGGGGCCGCTTCTTTCTACGTGCTGGACACCAGCGCAATGGGCGAAAGCGGCAACTCCCGCGTCGTGGCTGATGTTTATAAGAATGATGCACCTAAAGCCGATGCGCCTAAGAACCGCGTCATCAATGGCGTGATGGAGCTGCCGAAAGACCAGGCTTATCGACTGGAACCCTTTGATACCGTCACCGTTCAGGGTTTCTTCCGTACCCAACCGGACGTTAATGATGCCATTACTAAAGCTGCACGCGAAAAAGGGGCTGCCTCCTTCTTTATCGTGCGCCAGGTCGATACCAACCAGGGCGGCAACCAGCGCGTAACGGCGTTTATCTATAAAGCTGACGCTAAAAAACGCGTTGTGCAAAGTCCGGACCTGCTGCCAGCAAACTCCGAAGCAGGTAAAGCCGCGCTAGCCGCGGGCGGCGCTGCTGCCAAAAATGTGGAAATTCCAGGTGTTGCTTCTTCAGAAACGCCGTCTTCCGACGTTGGCCGTTTCTTTGAAACCCAGTCATCTCAGGGTTCACGTTATACCGTAACGCTACCAAACGGCACCAAAGTACAGGAAGTCAACAAGATAACGGCTGCTCAAATGGTGCCATTTGACAGCATTAAGTTCACCGGTAACTTCAGCAGCATGACCGAAGTTTCCTACCAGGTTGCGAAGCGTGCAGCTGATAAAGGGGCTAAGTTCTACCACATCACTCGCCAGTGGCAGGAACAAGGTAACAACTTAACCGTCAGCGCAGACCTGTTTAAATAAGATACACCATCAATCAAAGGGCAGCTTCCGCTGCCCTTTTTTTTGCACTCAAATCATTTTATCGCACCACACGCATTGCAAGCAGTGTGCACACTCCGTAAAATCCCGCGCCTTAGCGTGATCCTCCATTTATATGCGAAAAAGCATAATAATTATGCTGGAACACTTCTGACCTCAACAGGATGCGTATGGAAAAGAAACTTGGCCTCGCAGCGCTCACCGCGCTGGTATTAAGCTCCATGCTCGGCGCAGGCGTGTTTAGCTTGCCGCAAAATATGGCAAGCGTTGCGAGTCCGGCTGCGTTGCTGATCGGCTGGGCGATCACTGGCGTAGGTATTCTCCTGCTGGCTTTGGCGATGCTGGTGCTTACCCGACTCCGCCCCGACCTGGACGGCGGAATATTCACCTACGCGCGTGAGGGCTTTGGGGAGCTTATCGGCTTTTTCTCGGCCTGGGGTTACTGGCTGTGCGCGGTGATCGCCAACGTTTCTTACCTGGTCATTGTTTTCTCCGCCCTTAGCTTCTTTACCGACACGCCTGAGCTGCGTCTGTTCGGCGACGGCAATACCTGGCAATCCATTGTTGGCGCATCCGTTCTGTTATGGATGGTGCACTGGCTGGTGCTGCGAGGCGTACAAACGGCGGCCAGCATCAACCTGGTCGCAACGCTTGCGAAGCTGCTGCCTTTGGGGATGTTTGTGGTACTGGCGGCAGTTGCTTTTAAGCTATCCACCTTCTCTCTCGATTTTACCGGTATTAAACTCGGCGTTCCCGTCTGGGAACAGGTGAAAAACACCATGCTGATTACCCTTTGGGTCTTTATCGGCGTGGAAGGGGCCGTGGTGGTATCCGCACGAGCAAGAAATAAAAAAGACGTTGGCAGAGCAACGCTTCTGGCTGTCATTGCCGCACTCAGCGTCTACCTGCTGGTCACGCTACTTTCACTCGGCGTAGTTGCTCGCCCTGAGCTTGCTGCAATGCGCAATCCGTCGATGGCTGGCCTGATGGTCGAAATGATGGGCCCATGGGGGGAAGTGATTATTGCTGCCGGATTGATTGTTTCCGTGTGCGGCGCGTACCTGAGCTGGACAATTATGGCTGCAGAAGTGCCATTGCTGGCGGCAACCCATAAAGCTTTCCCCAAAATGTTTGCCCGTCAGAACAAAAACAACGCACCGTCGGCTTCTCTTTGGCTGACGAATATTAGCGTGCAGGTGTGCCTCGTGCTGATCTGGCTGACCGGGTCGGACTACAACACGCTGCTAACCATCGCCTCAGAAATGATTCTGGTGCCTTATTTCCTGGTGGGTGCATACCTGCTAAAAATCGCGACCCGCCCTCTACACAAGGCGATTGGTTTTGGAGCCTGCCTTTACGGTTTGTGGCTGCTTTATGCGTCAGGCCCGATGCATCTGCTGCTTTCGGTCGTATTGTATGCGCCTGGATTATTAGTCTTTATTTACGCGCGTCGTACCCATACGCACGAAAAGTCGCTAAATTTAAAAGAAAGAACGATGATTTGCCTGATGCTGCTGGCAGCATTTCCGGCAACGTGGATGCTGGTGGGGTAACGAATCCTTTCCCCGGCAACTATTCTGGATGAGGGGAGCCAAGCTATTAACCGACCTATTCTTATCACCGGTGCAGGCCAGCGTATTGGCCTGGCACTGGCTCAGCATTTTCTGGCTAAATCTCAGCCGGTAATTGTCAGCTATCGCACTCGCCATCCCGCTGTCGATAAACTTGAACAGGCCGGTGTCACTTGCCTGTACGCCGACTTTTCAACGAACGAAGGTATCCTTGAATTCGCTGAAGGGGTGAAGTCACTCACGCCCGCACTGCGCGCCATCATTCATAATGCCAGCGAATGGAAGCCAGAAACCCGCGACACGGCCCTGTGCGATACGCTACAGGCAATGATGCAGGTTCATGTTGCCACGCCCTACTTACTTAACCATGAGCTGGAGAGTTTGCTGCGCGGACACGGTCAGGCGGGCAGCGATATCATCCATCTGACCGATTACGTGGCGGAGCGCGGCAGCGACAAACATATCGCTTACGCCGCCAGTAAAGCGGCACTGGAAAATATGACGCTCTCTTTTGCGCTTAAACTGGCTCCGGAAGTCAAGGTCAACGCCATCGCGCCTGCCCTGATCATGTTTAACACCGACGACGATGCCGACTACCGCCAGCGCTCGCTTAACAAATCGCTGATGAAAATCGCCCCGGGTGAACAGGAAATTGTGCGTCTGGTTGAGTATCTGTTGACCAGCCGCTATGTCACCGGCAGAAGCCATGCCGTAGACGGTGGCCGGCACCTACGCTAACACTGTTTACCAACCATTAATGGTGTAATCTATTGCATCATTGTATGTTCAAATTTTAAAAGCCGACGCGGCGGATTATGAGCAAAATAGTTTACGTGGAAGACGACCCGGAAGTTGGCGGCCTGATAGCCGCCTATCTCGGGAAACATGACATTGACGTTATCGTTGAAACCCGCGGTGACCGCGCCGAAGCGGTTATCCAGCAGCAGCAGCCGGATTTGGTTTTGCTGGATATTATGCTGCCAGGGAAAGACGGGATGACGCTATGCCGCGACCTTCGCCCACAGTGGGACGGCCCGATTGTTCTGCTGACATCTCTGGACAGCGACATGAACCATATTCTGTCGCTGGAAATGGGCGCAAATGACTACATTTTAAAAACAACGCCGCCTGCGGTGCTGCTGGCGCGTTTACGGTTACACCTCCGTCAACGTGTTTCAGCCCAACAAACGGCAGACACAACGGCCAGTAACCTCAAGCCGCATAAAGCTATACGTTTTGGCACGCTGTGTATTGACCCGCTGAACCGCCAGGTCACGCTTGGGGATGAAAACGTTGTGCTGTCGACTGCGGATTTCGATCTGTTGTGGGAGCTAGCCACCCACGCAGGCCAGATAATGGACCGTGATGCCTTATTAAAAAATCTGCGCGGTGTGACCTATGACGGCATGGATCGCAGCGTGGACGTGGCCATCTCCCGCCTGCGTAAAAAGCTGCTGGATAATGCGACTGAGCCCTTCCGTATCAAAACCGTGCGCAACAAAGGCTATTTATTTGCCCCTCACGCCTGGGAAAGCGAAGCTTAATGAAATACGGATTTGACGGTAACGCTAAATGAAAAAGCTGTTTGTACAGTTTTATCTTTTGTTGTTTGTCTGCTTCCTGGTGATGACCATGCTGGTCGGGCTGGTGTATAAGTTCACCGCCGAGCGGGCGGGACGACAGTCGCTCGATGACTTAATGAAAAGTTCGCTGTACCTGATGCGCAGCGAGCTACGTGAAATTCCGCCGCGGGACTGGAATAAAACGATCAACGATCTCGACCTGAACCTCTCCTTCAAGCTCAATATTGAGCCGATGAGCAAGTTCAAACTCGATGACGTTGCCGCTCGCCACCTGCGAGAAGGCGAGATTGTGGCGCTGGACGAAGAATATACATTCATCCAGCGCATTCCACGCAGCCACTACGTTCTGGCCGTCGGCCCAATTCCGTATCTCTTTTATCTGCATCAGATGCGGCTGCTGGATATTGGCCTGATCGCATTTATCGCCATTTCGCTCGCTTTCCCCGTGTTCATCTGGATGCGCCCGCACTGGCAGGACATGCTCAAACTCGAAAGCGCCGCCCAGCGATTTGGTAAAGGGCATCTGGATGAGCACATCCATTTTGATAACGCCTCAAGCTTTGAACGGTTGGGCATCGCCTTTAACCAAATGGCCGATAACATCAACGCCCTGATTGCCAGCAAGAAGCAGCTGATTGACGGCATTGCCCACGAGCTGCGTACGCCGCTCGTTCGCCTGCGTTACCGTCTTGAAATGAGCGACAACCTCAGCGAAGAGGAATCTCTGGCGCTCAATCGGGATATTGGCCAGCTAGAAGCGCTGATTGACGAACTGCTGACCTACGCACGCCTCGACCGCCCGCAGACCGAGCTTCATCTGGCGCACGTCAAATTTGCCAGTTGGATGGAAACGCATATTGCCGACGTACAGCTCATTCACCGTCAGCGCCGGATTAGCCTGGAGACAGATACCCTCACCGCCATTGACTATGGCGCGCTGGATCTGCGCCTCATGGAACGCGTCACGGACAACCTGATCAATAACGCCCTGCGCTACAGTGAGCAACAGCTGCGCGTCAGCCTGTGGCGTGAAGATGATATCGCCCATTTGCAGGTAGAAGATGACGGCCCGGGCATTCCTGAGGAAGAGCGCGCCCGCGTATTCGAGCCTTTTGTTCGCCTCGACCCCAGTCGGGACAGGGCAACCGGCGGCTGCGGGCTTGGCCTGGCGATAGTCCATTCTATTGCCGTGGCGATGGGTGGACACGTCACCATTGAAAGCAGCTCTTTGGGCGGCGCCAGCTTCCGCTTTTCATGGCCGGTCAATACCACGTACCTTTCCTGAATCCTGAATTCGCCAGCCCGGTAACCCCTACCGGGCGATTTTTCCCTGTTAAGCGCCACGTTCATAGTTGCTGATGCGGTCTCCCGTTGCTACAGTTCATAAGTATGTTGTAACTAATGTGAGTCGCTATGCCACGCTACGATCTTATTGAACGTTTAACGTCCACCTGCCGGGAGCTGGAGCAGCACCTGGCTGTGCTCAGGGCAAAGCTCGGTCAGCTTCGACTGCTCAGCGGGCGGGTCTTTACGCTGCCGGAGATAGAAAAAAGCAAAGAGCACGATCCGCTCTCTAAGATTGAAGTCACCCAGCGCGTCGGGCTGGAGGCGCATCACGCCGCCGTCGCCCACTTTACGCGGCTGTTTATCCAGCAGCAGTCGGAAAAAATCAGCACCAAGGCCGCCGTGCGCCTACCCGGCGCGCTCTGTTATTCGGTCAGCGAAGAGCAATACCAGCAAACTTCGGGGCTCCTGGAAAACATCAATCAGTTGAAACACGCTCTGGAGCAGATTATCAGCGTCGAGTCGGCGCTTCCCTCCGCCCAGCGTTTTGAATGGGTTCACCGCCATATTCCCGGCCTGCTTACCCTGAACGCATACCGCGCCATTACCCTGCTTGAAACGCCGGACACCGTGCGTTTTGGCTGGGCGAATAAACAGATTGTCAAAAACCTTAGCCGCCAGCAGGTGCTGGAGATGCTGGAAAAAAGCCTGAATGCCGGTCGAGCCGTGCCGCCGTGGACGAAGGAACAGTGGTCCGAGCGCGTGAGGCAGGAAATGGATGAAGTGCAAAGGCTGCCGGAAAACGCACGGCTGAAAATCAAGCGCCCGGTGAAGGTTCAGCCCGTGGCCCGCGTGTGGTATCAGGCGCAGCAGAAACAGGTGCAGTATGCCTGCCCTTCTCCGCTGATTGTGTTGTGTAAGCAGGAAAGTGGTGAAACCTCGCCCGATTTAGGCGAACTGCTGAATTACGATGCCGAAAACATTCAGCACCGCTATAAGCCTCAAGCGCAGCCGCTGAGACTGATTATCCCGCGGCTGCATCTGTACTGCGAAACGTAAAACTTACGATTTCATGCTGCCGACCATATCCTCAGGGCGAACCCAGGCGTCAAACTCATCCTCGGTCAGATAACCGAGCTTCAGTGCCGATGCTTTAAGGGTCAGCCCTTCTTTATGGGCCTTTTTGGCAATTTCTGCCGCCTTGTCATAGCCAATATGGGTATTGAGCGCGGTCACCAGCATCAGCGACTCGTTCAGCAACTGGCTGATGCGATCGCGATTAGGCTCAATGCCCACTGCGCAGTGCTCGTTGAAGCTTTCCATGCCGTCGGCCAGCAGGCGAACGGACTGCAGGAAGTTATGGATGACCATCGGGCGATAAACGTTCAGCTCGAAGTTACCGGACGCACCGCCGATATTCACCGCCACGTCGTTCCCCAGCACCTGGCAACACAGCATGGTGACGGCCTCGCACTGGGTCGGGTTCACTTTGCCCGGCATGATGGAGCTGCCCGGTTCGTTCTCAGGAATCGACAGCTCGCCAATGCCGCAGCGCGGGCCGGAAGCCAGCCAGCGAACGTCGTTGGCAATTTTCATCATCGACGAGGCCAGCCCTTTCAGCGCGCCATGCGCATGAACCAGGGCATCGCAGGTGGCCAATGCTTCAAACTTGTTTGGCGCCGTGACGAAAGGCTGCTTCGTGAAGTCAGCCAACTCTTTTGCCACGCGCACCGCATATTCAGGGTGGGTATTCAGCCCGGTGCCCACCGCCGTACCGCCCAGCGCCAGCTCCGCCAGATGCGGCAGGCTATGGTCGATGTGCTTCAGGTTATGCTCAAGCATCGCCACCCAGCCGGAGATCTCCTGCCCCAACGTCAGCGGCGTGGCGTCCTGCAGGTGGGTACGGCCAATTTTGACGATATCCTTAAACGCATCGGCTTTTTTGGCCAGCGTTTGCCTGAGCACGTTTAGCTGCGGCAGCAGGTGCTCGCGAACCGCGATAATGGCCGCCACGTGCATGGCGGTCGGGAAAACGTCGTTCGAACTCTGACTTTTGTTCACGTCGTCGTTAGGGTGCACCAGTCGCTCCATCCCACGTACGCCACCCAGAATTTCACTGGCGCGGTTCGCCAGCACTTCATTCATGTTCATGTTGCTTTGGGTGCCGGAGCCGGTCTGCCAGATAGCCAGCGGGAACTCACCGGGGTGCTTTCCTGCCAGCACTTCATCTGCGGCGGCGATAATGGCCGTACCGCGCTCTGCAGGCAGCAGGCCGAGGTCAACGTTGACCTTCGCCGCCGCGCGCTTGGTAAGCGCCAGCGCTCGAATCAGCTCGGTCGGCATTTTCTCGGTAGAAATGCGGAAGTGCTCAAGTGAACGCTGGGTCTGCGCCCCCCACAGCTTATCTGCCGGGACGTCGATCGGGCCCATTGAGTCTTTTTCACTGCGACTGGATGTCATGCCTTTCTCCTTTGCGATAAAAAAAGCCGCCACTATAGGCGGCGGCTTGAGTATTACTTAACGCATCGAGAGCACTGTGAGGCCTGAATTTTCTGGAAGAAGTCGTTGCCTTTGTCATCCACCAGGATGAACGCCGGGAAGTCTTCCACTTCGATTTTCCAGATAGCTTCCATACCCAGTTCCGGGTACTCCACACACTCCAGGCTCTTGATGCTATTTTGCGCCAGCACCGCCGCCGGGCCACCGATGCTGCCCAGGTAGAACCCGCCGTGTTTGTGACAGGCGTCGGTCACCTGCTGGCTGCGGTTGCCTTTCGCCAGCATGATCATGCTGCCGCCGTTGGCCTGCAGCTGATCCACGTAGGAGTCCATACGGCCCGCAGTTGTCGGCCCTAAGGAGCCGGATGCGTAGCCGTCCGGCGTTTTGGCCGGGCCTGCGTAATAAATCGGGTGATCTTTCACGTACTGCGGCAGATCTTCCCCGTTATCGAGACGTTCTTTCAGTTTAGCGTGAGCGATGTCACGCGCCACAATAATGGTGCCGGTTAACGACAGACGGGTGGACACCGGGAAGTCGGACAGCTGGGCGAGGATCTCTTTCATCGGACGGTTCAGGTTGACCTTAACGGCTTCCCCCTCGCCCGCCTGACGCAGCTCTTCCGGGATGTACTTGCCCGGATTGTGCTCCAGCTTCTCAAGCCAGATGCCGTCTTTGTTAATTTTGGCTTTGATATTGCGGTCGGCTGAGCAGGACACGCCCATGCCAACCGGGCAGGATGCGCCGTGGCGAGGCAGACGAACAACGCGGATATCGTGGGCAAAGTATTTGCCGCCGAACTGCGCGCCCAGGCCAAGATTCTGCGCTTCTTTCAGCAACTCTTCTTCCAGCTGCACGTCGCGGAACGCCTGTCCGTATTCATTACCTTCGGTTGGTAGGCCGTCGTAGTACTTGGTTGATGCCAGCTTCACGGTTTTCAGCGTCGCTTCGGCAGAGGTTCCGCCGATAACAAACGCCACGTGATACGGCGGGCAGGCCGCGGTGCCCAGGGTGCGCATTTTCTCCACCAGGTAATCTTTCAGCTTCGCCGGGGTGATCAGCGCTTTGGTTTCCTGATAGAGATAGGTTTTGTTAGCCGAACCGCCGCCTTTGGCGATGCACAGGAATTTGTACTCGTCGCCGTCCACGCTGTAGAGATCGATCTGCGCTGGCAGGTTGGTGCCGGTGTTCACCTCTTTGTACATATCCAGCGCGGCGTTCTGGGAGTAGCGCAGATTATCTTCAATAAAGGTGTTGTAGACGCCGCGAGACAGCGCTTCTTCGTCGCCACCGCCGGTCCAGACGCGCTGGCCTTTTTTACCCATGATGATAGCGGTGCCGGTGTCCTGGCAGGTCGGCAGAATGCCCTTGGCGGCAATATCTGAGTTACGCAGGAACTGCAGCGCAACGTATTTATCGTTCTCGCTGGCTTCCGGGTCGCTCAGAATGTCCGCCACCTGCTGCTGATGCGCCGGGCGCAGCATAAACGAAGCGTCGTGGAAGGCATGCTGAGCCAGCAGCGTCAGGGCCTGAGGATCAACCTTGAGGATTTGCTGGCCGTCAAACTCGGCGACGGAAACATAGTCGGGGCTCAGGAGGTAATATTCGGTCGGGTCTTTCTGGAGCGGAAAAGGCTCCTGGTAATGGAAGGGTTTATTCGACATATTTCTCTCACTTGCGACAACAGTAACGTTAATTTTTATATTTCAGCGCAGGATCTTACGCTGCGTTCCAAAAACAAGTCATAACATGCTACACAATTTTTTAACAGAAACTGAGACTAATACGACTTTTTGTTGCCCTGGTTACTTCCCCGCGGATAATTGGTTTAATAACTGAAACTTCGATTCAATGATGACAGGGACCTGAGATGCAAAAATTGATCAATGCGGTACAAAATTATGCCTGGGGAAGTGAAACGGCGCTAACGGAACTGTACGGCATCGCCAACCCGCAGCATAAGCCCATGGCCGAACTGTGGATGGGCGCTCACCCAAAGAGTAGTTCAAAAGTGCTCGATGCCAACGGGCAACCGCACGCATTGCGCGATGTGATTGACGCCGATAAGCAAGCGCTGTTGGGGAAAGCCGTTGCCGAGCGTTTTGGCGAGCTGCCTTTCCTGTTCAAAGTCCTTTGCGCCGCCCAGCCTCTCTCCATTCAGGTTCATCCGAACAAAAAAGCCTCTGAAATCGGCTTTGCGAAAGAAAATGCAGCGGGTATTCCGCTTGATGCCGCAGAGCGTAACTACAAAGATCCTAACCACAAACCTGAACTAGTTTTTGCCCTGACGCCGTTCCTCGCGATGAACGCTTTCCGCGAATTCTCCGACATTGTGTCGCTGCTGCAGCCGGTTTCTGGCGCACATCCGCTGATTGCGCATTTCCTCCAGCAGCCTGGGGCCGAAACCCTGGCACAGCTGTTTGCCGGCCTGCTAAATATGCAGGGCGAAGAAAAAGCCCTGGCCCTTGGCGTACTAAAAGCTGCCTTGAATAATCAGCAGGGCGAGCCGTGGGAAACCATTCGCCTGATTTCCGAGTTCTACCCGGACGACAGCGGCCTCTTCTCCCCGCTGCTGCTGAACGTGGTTAAGCTTGAGCCGGGCGAAGCGATGTTCCTGTTCGCCGAAACCCCACACGCCTATCTGAACGGCGTCGCGCTGGAAGTGATGGCTAACTCTGACAACGTGCTGCGTGCCGGGCTGACGCCGAAGTACATCGACATCCCTGAACTGGTGGCCAACGTCAAATTTGAGCCAAAACCGGCCAATCAACTACTGACCGAGCCGCAGATAAACGGCAGCGAACTGGACTTCCCTATTCCAGTGGATGACTTTGCCTTCTCCCTGCACGACCTGAGCACGCAGGAAGCCGCGCTGGCACAACAAAGCGCTGCCATTGTATTCTGCGTTGAAGGTGAAGCCGTGCTAACCAAAGACGCCCAGCGCCTGGTGCTGAAGCCGGGCGAGTCAGCCTTTATTAGCGCCGCAGAATCCCCGATTGCCGTCAGCGGCGTTGGCCGGGTAGCACGAGTGTTTAATAAACTTTAACTTACTGATCTTTTTAGCGCGTATTGCTAAGCTAGTAAGCATGTTGACGAAAACGCCTGATAACAGGCGTTTTTCTTTCGCCCGGTGGGGGACGGCTGCCGGCTTCTATACATGACATGGATAATGACACGATGAAAAAATCTCTGGTTGCGGTTGGGGTAATTGTTGCGCTAGGCGTGGTATGGACCGGTGGGGCCTGGTTTACGGGTAAACAGCTCGAAGGCCGTATGGCCGAAATGATTGATAACGCCAATGCTGAAATCAAAAATTCAGCACCGGAATCAGGGCTGGTCCTCAGCTATCAGGACTACAAGCGTGGGCTTTTCCACAGTTCGGTACAGCTGGTGGTTAAACAGGCTGCCGGGACGAAAAACGCCCTGCTCACGCCAGACCAAAGCGTGTTATTCAACGAAACCATCGACCATGGTCCTTTCCCGTTCGCACAGCTGAAGAAATTCAACCTGATCCCGAGCATGGCGTCGATCCACACCGAACTGGTGAATAACGACACCACCAAACACCTCTTCACGCTCACCAAAGATAAGCCGCTTATCGGCGTGGAAACCCGCGTGGGCTACAGCGGGGCAACGTCTTCGGATATCGCCCTGGCGGCCATTGATGCCACCGAGGGTGAAGACAAGTTCAGCTTCAGCGGCGGCAAATTTACCGCCGACGTTGATGGCGCGGGCAATGAAATCGCCCTGTCCGGCTCGGCCGACAGCGGCCTTGTCAACACCGTTAACGAATACGGCCAGCGCGTGCAGCTCTCTTTCAACGGGATCAAAACCGACGGCGATAGCAAACGCAGCCTGTTTGACCAGCGCGTAGGCTCTCAGAAAGCGACCATCGATAAGCTGTCTATGGTTGTGGATGGCAAAGAAATTGCCGTCGTGGAAGGCTTTAACCTGAACGCAAAATCTGACGTGCAGGACGACAAAAAACACTTCACCGGCCAGTTCGACTACAGCCTTGATGCGCTGAAAGTCCAGAACCAGAACATGGGCAGCGGCAAGCTGACGCTCAAGCTCGGCAATATTGATGCCGCCGCGCTGCGCGAGTTTACCCAGAAATATAACGCGGGCGTACAGCAGCTGATGGCCGACCCAGCGCTGCAGCAAAACCCTGAGCTCTACCAGCAAAAATCCGTGGAGCTGATTAGCGCTAACCTGCCGCTGCTGCTGAAGGGCAACCCAATCATTACCGTCGCCCCACTGAGCTGGAAGAACGCGAAAGGCGAATCGACCTTTAACCTGTCCTTGTTTATGAAGGATCCGCAGGGCGCAACCGGCCCGGCCAATTCGGCGGAAGAACAGCTGGATCGCTACGTGAAATCTCTCGACGCGAAGTTGGTTATCCCTATGCCAATGGCTACGGGGCTGATGTCCCAGGTGGCGCAGCTGGAAGGCTATAGTCCGGAAGAGTCAGACAAACTCGCCAGCCAGCAGATCAAGGGCCTCGCTGCCATGGGCCAGATGTTCCGCGTCACCAAAGTTGACGGCGATAACATCACCACCAGCCTGCAATACGGCAACGGCAAAGCCTCCCTGAACGGCGAGCAGATGTCGCTGGGCGAGCTGTTCAGCATGTTCGCCCTGCCGGCAGGCATGGGTGGCCCGGCGCTGCAGGATAACGACAGCGATGCCGTGCCGCAGCCGCAGGACGAAGCACCGGGGGATGATGCATCTCTGGACGCCGCCCCGGCACCTCAGCAGTAAGCCATACAAAAACCCGCCATCTGGCGGGTTTTTTAGTTTCTGTCGGCCAGCAGCGCCGCAAGTGAATCCCGAATCTCTGGCCATTCATCGTCAATAATGCTAAATCTTACCGAATCACGCTTGCGGCCATCCGGCATGATTCGCTCGTGCCTGACTATCCCTTCC
This sequence comes from Cedecea sp. AS113, assembly GCF_037152415.1. Classification (NCBI taxonomy): domain Bacteria; kingdom Pseudomonadati; phylum Pseudomonadota; class Gammaproteobacteria; order Enterobacterales; family Enterobacteriaceae; genus Cedecea; species Cedecea sp. AS113. The sequence continues at coordinate 217,912 of NZ_JBBCMI010000006.1, read as the reverse complement.
TGCTTCGCGCCTAATCTTAGAATAGCCCGGCGAGACTTTTCGTTAATCACATCCGTGGTGAACTGCACCCGAACACAATCCAGTGTCTCAAACGCATATTGCAGCATTAGAAATTTGGCTTCGGTATTGGCCCAGGTTCGCTGCCAGCGGGCGGCAAGCCACGTACTGCCGATTTCAAGCTTGCGGTTTTTCATATCTATTTTCCAAAACCGCGTGCAGCCAATCACGTGTCCAGACTCAATATCCGTCGTCACGAACGGCAAAATAGTTCCTGCCTGCCGCCCATTGAGCGCATGCTGGATGTAGTCGTTTACCGTCTGTGCGGACGGCACAACGGTAAACGGCAAATTCCACAGCTCACCGTCCGAGGCGGCATCAACCAGCAGCGGGGCATCGCTCAGCGCCAGGGGCCTGAGCTTGATACGCTGGCCGGTAAGTGTAGGAAAGTCGCTCATGTAATTCCTGAAAAAGTTAGTTTTTAATGGTGATTAACCGGGCGGGCATAATCTGATTGCTGAACACGACGTCGCTTTCCTGGGCTCGCTGGAGAATACGCTGTGCCGCGCTGCGGCCAATTTCTCTCGCAGGCGTCGTCACCCACGTCATTGGTACGTCGTCCAGGTCATCTTCTGTGACTTCGGCAAAGCCTGCCAGCGCGATGTGCCGGTCGTAATAACTGTCCACGCTGCCGCCGCCCATCTGCCAACCCGCGCGGGTCAGGCCGAACCACGCCCCCATCGCCACGGTGCTGTTGTGGCAAACCACGGCGCTGATGGTCGGGAAGTTGTGCAGCAGTTCGGTGATGGCATCCGCCGCCTGCTTCTGGCTCGGCTCGCACTCAAGGATCCAGTCGCTGTGGAAAGGCAGCCCATGCTGCATCAGGGTGGCGCAAAAGCCGCCCAGCCGCTCCGCACGTGTTAATGACGAGCTACGCCCGCCCAGCCACGCAATACGCTGGTGCCCGCGCTTAATCAGATGCTCGGTCACCAGTTGCGCCGCCTGCATATTATCCGGGCGAATGATATCAACCTCGTCCAGATAACTTGCTCGTGAGGCAAACACCAGCGGCACCTTATTCTGTACTGCCATATCCCGCAGATCCGCGCCCTGACCTGCCGCACCGGCAATAATAATGCCGTCCACGCCCTGGGCCACCAGCGTGTCGAAACAGCGCTGCATATGCTGCCCCTGGCTACCGCTCTGGGTGAGAAACAGAAGCTGGCCCTGTTGCTCCAGCGCTTCCGTTAACCCGGCGGTTAACTCCGCATAAAAAGGATTGCAGAGGTCGCGGACAATCAGGCCAATCACCCCACTCTGGCCACCGCGCAGCGAAGCGGCCTGGCGATTACGCACAAAGCCTAACTTTTCGATAGCCTCATTCACCCGCTGACCGGTGGCGGTGGAGATCCTCCCCTTACCGCTAAGCACCAGCGATACCGTGGTCACCGAGACACCTGCGGCCTCGGCAACCTCGTTGATAGTGATTCTTTTGGTCAGCGTCGACATCGTTAAGTCAGATCCTCCGTGAATCGATAAATATAAAGATAAAACGTTTTACTTATGCTGGCATATTCAACGTCATTATGCGCGGTAATTCTGCGATCGTCCTCACGATAAAATTGGGTAAAACGTTTTATCATTTTCAAACTTTACTTACACAACACTTCATTTTAACCGGGTCAAGGAGTCGTGATGGCGGCTAATACACCACAAAAAAAATCGCTTTGGGAGTTTTTCCAGAACCTCGGCAAAACTTTTATGTTGCCGGTGGCGCTGCTGTCGTTCTGCGGCATCATGCTGGGGATTGGCAGTTCGCTGAGCAGCCATGACGTTGTTACCGAGATCCCGTGGCTGGGCAACCCGGTCTTACAGCTGATCTTTACCTGGATGAGCAAAATGGGCTCATTCGCGTTCAGCTTCCTGCCAGTGATGTTCTGTATCGCCATCCCGCTGGGCCTGGCGCGTGAAAATAAAGGCGTGGCCGCCTTCGCCGGCTTTGTCGGCTATATGGTGATGAACCTCGCGGTTAACTTCTGGCTGACCGCCAAAGGCATCCTGCCAACGACCGATGCGGCAATCCTCAAAGCCAATAACATTCAAAGCGTGCTCGGCGTGCAGTCAATTGATACCGGTATTCTCGGCGCGGTCATTGCCGGGATTATCGTTTATCTGCTGCACGAGCGTTTTCACAATATCCGCCTGCCGGACGCATTAGCGTTCTTCGGCGGCACCCGCTTTGTGCCCATTATTACCACCCTGGTGATGGGCCTGGTTGGCCTGGTTATCCCGCTGATCTGGCCAATTTTTGCCGCCGGGATCAACGCCCTGGGCTACATGATCCACAGCGCAGGTATCTTTGGGCCAATGATCTTCGGTACCGGGGAACGTCTGCTGCTGCCGTTCGGCCTGCAGCATATTCTGGTGGCCCTGATTCGCTTCACCGAAGCGGGCGGCACCATGGACGTGTGCGGTCATACCGTGAGCGGCGCGCTGACTATCTTCCAGGCGCAGCTGAGCTGCCCGACCACCCACGGCTTCTCTGAAAGCGCAACGCAGTTCCTGTCCCAGGGTAAAATGCCGGCGTTCCTCGGCGGCCTGCCAGGTGCAGCGCTGGCGATGTACCACTGTGCTCGCCCGGAAAACCGCCATAAAATTAAAGGGCTGTTGATCTCTGGCGTGATTGCCTGCGTCGTGGGCGGCACCACCGAACCTATCGAGTTCCTGTTCCTGTTCGTCGCGCCGGTGCTGTACCTGATTCACGCCGTGCTGACCGGGATTGGCTTCACCATGATGTCCGTGCTGGGCGTGACTATCGGCAACACCGACGGCAACATTATCGACTTCTTCGTCTTCGGCGTGCTGCACGGCCTGTCCACCAAATGGTATATGGTCCCGGTTGTGGCCGCGGTATGGTTTGCTGGCTACTATGCCATCTTCCGCTTCGCCATTACCCGCTTCAATATCAAAACCCCAGGGCGTGATATTGAAACCACCACTGCAGAAAAACCGGTTGGCGGCCACACGGGCAAATCTGGCTACAACGTACCAGCGATTCTGGCGGCGCTGGGCGGCAGCGATAACATTTCGACGCTGGATAACTGCATCACCCGCCTGCGCCTGTCGGTTAAAGATATGTCGCTGGTGGATACCGCGGCGCTGAAGGCCAACCGCGCCATCGGCGTAGTGAAGCTCAACGAGCACAACCTGCAGGTGGTTATCGGGCCACAGGTTCAGTCGGTAAAAGATGAGATGGTCGGCCTGATGCGTACCGTCGAGGCTTAATTCACCCAGGAGCGCTTCGGCGCTCTTCATTATCATGCAAAGAGGGAAAGTGCGGTTTTCCCTCTTTGTGGTTAAAAGCTGTGAGGTTTTATGTTTGATTTTTCTGTTCCGGTAGACCGCCACGGCACCTGGTGCACCCAGTGGGATTATGTGGCCGACCGCTTCGGCGCCGCTGACCTGCTGCCCTTCACCATTTCCGATATGGACTTCTCTACCGCGCCCTGCATTCTTGCTGCCCTGCAAAAAAGATTGGCCCACGGCGTACTCGGCTACAGCCGCTGGAAGAACGACGATTTTCTCTCCGCCATCGCCCACTGGTACCTGCAGCGTTTCGGCAACAGCATCGATCCGGAGAGCGTAGTCTACGGTCCTTCGGTGATTTACATGGTTTCGCAGCTTATACGCCAGTGGTCGCAGCCGGGCGACGGCGTGCTGATTCATACCCCCGCGTACGATGCGTTCTACAAAGCAATTGAAGGCAACCAGCGTCAGGTTCTGAGCGCGCCGCTGCATAAAACAGCGGAAGGCTGGCACTGTGATATGACGGAGCTGGAAACCCTGCTCGCCAGGCCTGAATGTAAAATCATGCTGCTTTGCAGCCCGCATAACCCAACGGGCAAAGTCTGGACACGGGAAGAGCTGACCACCATGGCTGAACTCTGCGCACGCCACGGCGTGCGGGTTATCAGCGATGAGATTCATATGGATATGGTGTGGGGCAATAACCGTCACATTCCGTGGTGCGAAGTTGGCCTCGGCGGCTGGGCGCTGCTCACATCCGGCTCGAAAAGCTTCAACATCCCGGCACTTACCGGCGCTTACGGGCTGATTAATCATGCAGACGACCGCCAAAAATACCTGAACGTGCTCAAAGGGCAGGATGGCCTCTCCTCTCCGGCGGTGCTGGCGATTGTGGCTCATATTGCCGCCTACCGTGAGGGCCAACCCTGGCTTGACGCGCTGCGGGACTACCTGCAAAGCAATTTACAGTTCGTGGCCGACAGGCTGAACCAGGCGTTCCCGGAGCTGGACTGGCAGCCGCCGCAGTCAACCTACCTGGCCTGGATTGATTTACGCCCGCTGGGGCTGGACGACAGAGCGCTGCAGCAAGTGCTTATTGAAGAGCAGAAAGTCGCCATCATGCCGGGCTACACCTACGGCCCTGAAGGCAACGGTTTTGTGCGCCTGAACGCCGGGTGCCCGCGCGTCAAACTTGAGGCTGGCGTTGAGCGGCTTATTGCCGGGATCCATTCGCTGTTATAGCCCGTAAAGGGGAGCCAGCTCCCCTTCCTCTCCTGCGGCATTCATCACTTCGTCATGTTTCCGACACCCAATCGACACACAATCTTCACTCGCTCCCCTTAAGCTCGTGACAATTAAGAACAGGAGCAAATCATGCACGTTTTTACCGGTGAAATTCCCTTCGGTCATGCCGTCCACACCTTCTCTGTAGCAGACAATGCCCCGGCGATTAGCCTGACCGGCACGACGCTGCGTACCGGACACCTCTACTGCTACCTTTACGACAGCCGCCGGCAGCTAAGAGCCTCGGTGATGCTGCAAAAACCGGAAAAGGTGCTGACAGTCTGCGCGGACTGGGCTTCCATCGGTGCTCTCCCCGGCGAACTCCCCGCCGGAGAATGGCAATTGCATATCTATAACGTCATCGGTGAAAGCCGTTCGCCGCAGCCCATGAGCTATCGGCTGGATGTGACTTTCGACGCCCTGGCCGCCTCCGTTGATTTTGAAAAACAAGACGTTTTACGCCCGGATCACCAGGTCATTTTTGACTACCAGCGCACGCTCAGCGATCGTCCCGGCTGGTATCGCGGCGACCTGCACGGCCATACCACGCTGTCCGACGGCAACAACACGCTGCCTGAAGCGCTGGATATCATGGCTTCGCAGGGGCTGGATTTCTTTTTCCTGACCGAGCACAACTTGTCCCACGCCTGTCTCCCACGCCACGACAGCGTTTTGTTGCTGCCGAGCATTGAAGTCACCGCCGACAAAGGCCACCTGAACGTGCACGGCCCCGCCGCCACGCTGAATATGTTCCATGCGGATTACAGTAGCCGCGGTCTGCTCACTCAGGGCATTGCGCTCAAGCGGCCAGAAAGCGTACTGAGCGTAAACCACGCCATGCTGCACCCGTGGAGCTGGCTCTATAACGACATGCCGATGGCGGATATCGACGTACTGGAAGTGCTCAACGACCCAACCTGGAAAAACGCCACCACCGCGAACGAGCAGGTGGTCGAGATCTTCACCACGCTGTGGAACGCGGGGCACCGGATTTATGCCGTCGGCGGCAGCGACTGCCATATGCAGCCCCACGAGCGCTATCCGCAGGCGACAGAGCCGTCTATTTACGGCGACCCGGCAACCTGGGTTTATGCCGAGGCGCTCAGCGGAGAGGCCATTCTTGCCGCCATCAAAAGCGGGCATTGTTACTTTGAGCGCCGCTGCGGCCTGACATTCAGCCTGAATGACGGCGCGCTGCTGCCGGGCGACGCTGCTGACGGCAAACAGATCGTATTGACTGTAGCGGTAAAAGATAGCGAACGGCGCTACACGCTCCAGGTCGTGTCGGAAGCGGGTATTCTGGCTGAATATCCCCTGGAAAACACACCACAAGACATTCACGCAGATATGAAAAAACATGCGTGGATTCGCTGGGATATCCGCCGTGAGGACGGCTCGCTGGAGGGCATGATCAACCCGGTTTACTGTGCTAAGCATCCGCTGTTTCTCTCGCCTGTCGGCGCCACCTGGGGCGAGGTGACCGGCCACCTTGAATTTCCCCGCAGCACCGATTCGGAGTGATTTTTAAGCACTTTCGTCTGGTTATCTTTTTGGTTTGTAAAATTTTGAAATTATTTAATGTGAATATTTAGTCGTTCTGCTTTGCATAAAACCGCTAAAAGCGACGAAAATGCTCCCTCATCATAGTCATAGAAATTAAGACCCGGTGACGCCGCGCTTCCCGGGTCTTTTTGTTGTTGAGAGAGACAATATGAGTTTATCTTCCGGCCACGCCTCGCATCAGGCCATTCCTCCCGGCTCAGGCGCGTTGTTCTTTATTCAGATGTTCGCCACCCTGGGCTTTGCGGTGCTTTACTCCACGCTGGTGCTGTACGTCACCAAGCGACTGGGCTTTAGCGAAGGCCAGGCCGATGCCATGATGGGGATCTTCGGGGCATTCAACTACGGGCTGCACCTGTTTGGCGGCTGCCTCGGGGGCCGCTATCTGAGCAACCGGAACCTGTTTGTGCTGGGGATGCTGCTGCAGGTCGCGGGCTGTTATCTGATTGCCGACGCGGGCCTGACGGGCCTGTGGTGGGGGCTGGCGATGTTCCTGAGCGGCAGCGGGCTGAACGTGACCTGCCTGAACATGATGCTGACCCAGCGTTTTGCGCCGGACGACGATCGCCGTGAAGCCGCCTTCCTGTGGAACTACGCCGGGATGAACCTGGGCTTCTTTATCGGCTTTACCGTGGCGGGCTACTACCAGTTGACCGAAAGCTACCGGGCGCTGTTCCTGTTTGCCACCCTCGGAAACGTCGCCGCCGTAGTCATTACCCTGCTCCGCTGGCCGGTGCTGGCAGATATCAGCACGCCGCTGCAGCACATCAAGGGGAAAGGGTTTTATCTGCGCATGGCTTTTGGGCTGCTGATCCTGATTCTTCTGGTCCCTGTCCTGCGCCTGCTGCTTGGCCATACCGAATTCAGCAGCACGTTTGTTATCGTGCTGGGGGCGCTGGTCTTCCTGGCACTGTGCGTCATGACCGTCCGACACCCTCGCAAGCACGAGCGTCGCCGCATGGCAGCTTACCTGCTGCTGGCCGCCGGTTCGCTGGTGTTTTGGTCGCTGTACCAGCTGGCACCCATGGGGCTGACGCTGTTCGCCGAGCATAACGTCACCCTGAACGCTTTTGGCTGGGAAGTCTCTCCGCAGTGGCTGCAAAACATCAACACTGTCGTCATCGTGATCGGCGGCCCGCTGATGGCCTGGCTGTTCAAACGCCTGCGCGATCGCGGCGTGCGCATCGACATTCCCGCCCAGTTTGCCTCTTCGTTGTTCTGTATGGGCGTTGGCATGCTGGTGCTGCCGCTGGGTATCGCCATGGCAGGTGCGGACGGCATGGTGGCGCTGAAATGGATTGTGCTGAGCTACATTCTGCAAAGCATCGGCGAACTGCTGATTTCCCCGGTGGGCTACTCGATGATCGGCAAACTGGCCCCGGCCAACCTGCAGGGCCTGATGATGGGCTGCTGGATGATGGTCACGGGCGTGGCCTCCGTGCTGGCGGGCTATGTTTCGGGCCGCATGCCGCAAAACAGCGGCAGCACGCCGATACTGACCGACCCGGGCTACAGCAAAGTCTTTAGCCAGCTGGGCTGGGGCTCCGTCGCTACCGGCGTTATTTTACTGCTGCTGATCCCGCTGCTGCGCCGCCTGATCGAAGAAAAACGTACCCCGCACGCTTAACACATAAGGCGCGGGTGTGACTCGCGCCAGATTTTATTGCTCACCATTTTCTGATTCACCCGTTGTTGTTCCTGCCTGAACCCGTGTGGATGACTGTTTTATGTTCATCTAAGCGGAACTTACCGCGCAATTTTGCGACTCACCTCAAGCCATAAACAAACGCTATTACCTGCCCGACAGGGCCTGAAGTAGCTTGTCACCGCGTGTTTGACAAGTTCCTAACCTTCTATTTTTAATGATTTTTTATTTTGTCACGACGCGGTATACGTTCAGGATCCTCAGTCTGCAAGGATAAGCCGATACGACGGCCATGGTTAATGCATTTTGTCATTAGCGGGCCATTTCCAATGTTTGTTGTACTCTTTCAGGTTACTGCTGTATGAGCCAAACCCTTGCCTTCCCCTCTGCTGCCGACAGCACGTCGCCAGAGCAGCAAAACACACCGGTCCCCGCCACGCCACGTAATAATCTGCTGGCCCTGTTGGGCATGCAGTCTTTGCTGGTGCATGCCATTACGGCCGCAGCCCGGCTGAAGCTGGCAGATATTCTCGGAGATCAAACCCTCGGTCTGGAGGCGCTGGCTCGGCAAAGCGGTTGCCAACCTCAGGCGCTAAAACGTTTGCTGCGCGCCCTTGCGGGCTGCGGCATTTTTTTTGAAACCGGAGAGGGGTATCGCAACACGCCGCTGAGTGCCATGCTGAACAGCGAGCGACCGGATTCTTTGCACGGATGGGCCTGCTTTATGGGGTCAGAGCAGGTTAACCGCTGTTTTGAACAGCTGGATGTCGCCCTGACGGAGGACGGCCCCGTATTTGATAAAATCTATGGTCAGCCCTTTTTTGACTATCTGGGCCAGGACGCCGGAGCCAGAGACATTTTTGCCCGCGCCATGACCTCTTATTCGGCCTCGGGCATTGACGATGCCCTGGCGGCCTTTGATTTCTGCCACGCTGGCCGATTGTTCGATATCGGCAGCGGATTAGGTAAATTTCTGTCCGGCATTCTCGATGCAAATCCGCAGCTGACTGGCACGCTGTTTGATTTGCCTGAGGTGATTGCTCAGATTGAAAACCAAACCAGCGAGCGTAATCCTCGCCTGGCCTGGCAGGCCGGAAACTTCTTCAATGAGATCCCTGCCGGGGCGGACACCTACATTCTGCGGCATGTCCTGCATGACTGGTCAGACGAACAGGCACTGCAGATCCTGCGCAACTGCCGTCAGGCTATGCATGAGGGCGCACAGCTGTTGATCTTCGAACATTTGCTTACCGGCGATAACCAGCCCGATTACGCCAAGTTTCTGGATCTGGTCATGTTAACGTTCCTGCACGGTAGAGAGCGCAGCGAGGCTGAGTACCGGCATTTGCTTGAAAAGGCAGATTTACGCATTGAGCGGCTAGTGAAAACGCCAGGCTTCCATACTCTGCTAATCGTCAAGCCTCGGTAACCTCAGCCAATCGTGTGGGCGCCGAAAGGCTCCGACAGGGAGATATAATAATGCCGACAGAGAAAATGATTCTGGTGGACAGCCACGACAGGCCAACGGGTGAAGGCGAGAAGATACAAACGCACCTTGAGGGACAGCTGCATCGTGCTTTTTCGATCTTTATCTTTAACCCAACGGGGGAGCTGTTGCTCCAGCGGCGGGCGAAAAGTAAATACCATTCTGGCGGGCTATGGGCTAACACTTGCTGTGGCCACCCCCGCCCGGGCGAAACGAACGTCAATGCCGCACGGCGTAGGCTAAAAGAGGAAATGGGGTTTGACTGCCCCCTGCTTTCCGTTGGGAACATTACCTATAGAGTCGAGGTTTCCCCGACGATGGTGGAGCATGAATTTGATCATCTGTTCATCGGGCTGTTCAGCGGGCAGCCTCATGCTAATCCGGTAGAAGTCGACGCCTGGCAATGGCTGACGCTCGAAAACCTTCAGCGTCAGATGGCTCAGCGACCAGAAACGTTTGCCGCCTGGTTTATGACCATCATGGAGAAGTCCCGTTCATTACGCCCTGAAAACTGGCATAACCAGCTCCAGACTGCTGACTCAGACTTACTTTTGGAAAAATAATGATGAGCGCACTTCCTCTCCCCGAATTCTATTGCCCTTTCACCACCCATATGAATCCCAGCCACGATAACAGCTGGGCGGAATCCCGCCGCTGGTTAGTCGAGATGGGTTTAGTCCAGGGGGAACAGGCCATCGAGCGACTTGATCGCTCAGGGTTTTCACAACTTACCGCCAAAGCTTATCCATACGCCGCACAAGACGATCTGAAGGTAGCGATTAACTGGCTGGTATGGCTATTTTTATTCGACGATCAGTTAGATGAGTGCTGCCTGGGCCATCAGAAAGATCAGGCCGATCTGATCCTCGACCGTCTGCTGCGACTTGCCCTGCCGAACGCGGAAGGCAAACTCTCGCCGCAAAGCCCGGTTGAACGCGCTTTTGTTTCACTCTGGCAGGAATATGCCCGGCGCCTGAGTACAGAACAGCAGCGGCGCTTTAGCCAAAATATTCGTAACTATCTCAGCTCGCTGCGCTGGGAAGTCACGGCCAGAAATAAAAGTGCCTTACCGGGCTTGCTGACTTTTGTTGAGATACGCCGTGATACCGGTGCCGTGAGGGTCGTGCTGGATATCATTGAGTTCTGCCTCAATGATGAAATTCCGGCCATCATTGCCGACAGCCTCGAGCTACAGTTGCTAAAAAACTGCACCATCGACGTGATTTGCATGAGTAATGACCTCTTCTCTTTCGAGAAAGAGCGATCACGCGGGGATGTGAATAACCTGGTATTGGTCCTGGAGCAAAACGCAGGCTGCTCCCGCGCAGAGGCCGTGACCCGCATTTATGGTCTCGTTCTCGACCGACAGAACCTGTTCATGTAAACACGCCATCGGCTTGAAACGCTGCTGGAAGAGACGCCGCTGACGCAGACGCAGCGGGAAAGCATTCGTCGGTACGTTGAGGGGATGGCGCACTGGATGCGGGCCAACCTCGATTTTTCACTCTCGACGCCGCGGTATGCCGAGATTGAAGACAGCCGGGCGGGAAAACCGCTCAGCTGGCTGGAGAATATAAGCGCCATGCAGCACGAGCTGTTCCAGGCGCCATTACGGAAAGATTGAGGGGGTGGCTCAGGTGCAAAAGTGCCTGAGCCCGACCGGGAATAACCAAACGCTTTACCCACGTAAGGCCGTTGACAGTCCCGCCTGCCGAAACTAGACTCAGTTTTTTTATTGAATCCCTCCCGAGGTTTGCAACGAAATGAACAACTAATGCGCTCTGCCTGACTTATGCCAGTGTGAATACGCATTGCTGTTTATTATTGCAGTTTCGGCTGCGGCTTATGCCGCACATCTCGCCGCTATTCCCTGGCTCTGCTTTTCACTCCCCAGAGGAAAATAAGATGCCTGATACATTTACCCACTCTTCCGACTTACTCGAGCACAACCGCGCCGCATGGGATGCCCTTGCCCGCCAGCAGTGCGAATGGTCCCGGCCTGTCGGTGCCGACATCATTGCACAAGCCCGCCGCGGCGAGTGGCAGATTCATTTAACGCCAGGCAAGCTCCCTGCCAGCTGGCTACCGAACGTGCAGGGAAAACGCATTCTCTGCCTGGCGTCTGCCGGGGGGCAGCAGGCACCGGTGCTCGCCGCCGCCGGGGCGGAAGTCACCGTATATGATTTATCGCAGGAGCAGCTCAATAAAGACCGCTTTGTTGCGCAACGGGACAATCTGAAGCTGACATTTGTCCAGGGCGATATGCGCGATCTGTCCCGTTTCGCGGATAAAAGCTTTGACTACATTATCCACCCGATATCTAACCAGTACGTGCCGGATATTCGCCCCATCTGGCACGGCTGTTACCGGATTTTAGCAAGCGGCGGAAAGCTGTTATCCAGCTTTTTTAATCCGGTTGTTTTCATCGGCGATCGTGCAGCCAACTATGCCGAACAAGGCGTTATCCGTCCAAGATTCAGCCTGCCCTATTCTGACGTCAATGATCTCACGGCCGACGAGCTGGCCGCGAAACAGGCTCGGGGAGAAGCGTTCGTCTTCGGCCATTCACTGGAAGAGCAGATCGGCGGACAGCTTGAAGCGGGTTTCGCACTGGCCGGTTTTTATGAAGATAAGCAGCCCAACCCGCGTTTCTTGATTGACCAGTTTATGCCGACGTTTATAGCTACCTGCGCGATTAAATATGGGTTGGCAGCCGTCAGTGAAACAGGCGAATAAAAAGATCTTTTTTATTTAAATATGCTTACAAACAACTTTTTATAAAACCCAAAAACAGCCAGCCCCTAAAGCTGGCTGTGCTAACATTTGCCGGCACAAGCCTTCTTTCCCCTGATGGAAACCAGCCAATGAACGAGATACTTTTTCGTAAAGCACAGCTTGCCGATGTTCCCGCCATTATCACGCTGTTAGCCGACGACATTCTGGGCCGCCTGAGAGAAGATCCCAGCCTTCCCTTAGATCAGCGCTACATTGAGGCTTTTCATGCCATCGATGCCGACCCAAACCAGCTACTTGCCGTAGCCGTATCCGGAGATGAGGTCATCGGGACGTTACAGCTGACCTTTATTCAGGGCTTAGCGCGCAAAGGCGCGTGGCGCGGCCAGATTGAAGCGGTACGCATTGCGCGTTCACAGAGAGGGACGGGATTTGGCAAACAGATGGTGGATTGGGCCGTCCAGCAGTGCAAAGAAAGAGGCTGTCACCTCGTACAGCTCACTACGGACAAAACACGGACGGATGCGCACCGCTTTTATGACAACCTTGGTTTTGAGGCCAGCCATCTTGGCTACAAGCTAACGCTGCAGTAATTTTTCTCGGCAAAAGCGCGACAGGGACGTTTGCGCAACAAAATGCTGACAGCCGTAGCAATTGCCCCCCATTTCTTTTTATAATACGCCGCACTTTAATCAAAAAAAGAGTGCGACCATGATTGATACCACCCTGCCGTTAACCGATTTGCACCGCCACCTTGATGGCAATATTCGTGCGCAAACTATCCTCGATCTCGGCCGCCAGTTTAATTTATCTTTACCTGCCAACACCCTCGAAACCCTGCGTCCACACGTTCAGGTCGTTGAGACTGCACCGGACCTGGTCAGTTTCCTGCAGAAGCTGGACTGGGGCGTAAAAGTGCTGGGCGATCTCGAGGCCTGCCGCCGCGTCGCCTGGGAAAATATTGAAGATGCCGCTCGCAACGGCCTGCACTACGTGGAGCTGCGTTTCTCCCCAGGCTATATGGCGATGAGCCATAACCTGCCGGTGGCCGGCGTGGTTGAAGCCGTAATTGAAGGTGTACGCCAGGGCTGCCGCGACTTTGGCGTTGAAGCCCGCCTGATCGGCATTATGAGCCGAACCTTTGGTGAAGCCGCCTGTGAAGCGGAACTGAACGCCCTGCTCGCCCACCGCGACAGCATTACCGCGCTGGACTTAGCCGGAGACGAACTTGGCTTCCCGGGCAGCCTGTTCCTGAATCACTTTAATCGTGCGCGGGATGCTGGCTGGCGGATCACCGTGCATGCCGGCGAAGCTGCCGGGCCGGAGAGCATCTGGCAGGCTATCCGCGAGCTGGGCGCGGAGCGTATCGGTCACGGCGTAAAAGCAGTTGAAGATCCGGCGCTGATGGATTTCCTGGCGGAACATAAAATCGGGATTGAGTCCTGCCTGACGTCGAATATTCAGACCAGCACCGTTGGGGCCCTGGACAAACACCCGCTGATCGCCTTCCTCGATCGCGGCGTTTTGGCCACGATCAATACCGATGACCCGGCGGTTCAGGGCATCGATATTATTCATGAGTATAACGTCGCGGCACCTCAGGCCGGCCTCAGCGCGGCGCACATTCGCACCGCGCAGGAGAATGGACTGAATATTGCGTTCCTGAGCGAAGCCGAAAAACAGGCGCTTATCGCTAAGGTTAAGGCGGCGTAAAAATACCGGCGGCTGGCGTCAGGACGCGGATTCCAGCTGCCGTTTTTGTTCGGCCGTTTTGCGGGCATAGCGCTGAGCCAGAACGGCGCAAACCATCAGTTGGATTTGGTGGAAAATCATCAGCGGCAGCACCATCATCCCCACCGCACTTGCCGGGAACAGCACATTTGCCATCGGCACGCCGTTGGCCAGACTTTTCTTCGACCCGCAAAACACGATAGTAATCTCGTCAGCCGTATTAAAGCCCAGCAGGCGCGCCGCCAGCGTATTCACCACCAGCACAATCGCCAGCAGCACCAGCGAGCAGGCCAGCACCATCAGCAGCGAGAAACCGTTGACCTGATGCCAAATGCCTTCGACTACCGCTTCGCTAAACGCCACATAGACGACCAGCAAAATGGACGACCGGTCGGTCAGGCCAATCAGCTTTTTATGACGATCCACCCATTTGCCAATCAGCGGCCGGGAAAGATGCCCGATAACAAACGGCACCATCAGCTGCATAATGATTTTGCCAATGGCATGCAGCGTGTCGGTTGTCCCTTCCTGAGTCTGCATCAGCGCCCCGACCAGAACGGGCGAGAGGAAGATCCCCAGGATGCTGGATGCAGAAGCGCTACACACCGCCGCCGCCACGTTACCCCCGGCAACCGAAGTAAAGGCGATGGCTGACTGCACCGTGGCGGGCAGCGCACAAAGATAGAGGAAGCCCATATACAGCGGCTGACTCAGAATAGCCGGAGAGAGGAAGCCCATCGCCAGCCCCAGCAGCGGGAACAGCGCAAAGGTACTGAGAAACACCACTAAATGAAGTTTCCAGTGCCCCATGCCCGCCACAATGGCATCGCGGGAGAGTTTTGCTCCATGCATAAAGAAGAGCAGCGCGATGGCGAACGTCGTCAGGTATTCAAACCCGGTTTTCACTATCCCCTCGCACGGGAACAGCGATGCCACGATCACCACGCCAATCATTATCAGTAAAAAATTATCAATTTTTAGTTTTTGTAGCCAACCCATCCTGTTCCTCTACCTGCCAGACATCATTTTGGCTGTTACTTTGCAACAAATCGGCCGCGCTGGCGAGTTAACAATTATGCAAACTTCCAAAAAATGCACAGTGGGTTCATGTCGCTTTATCTTAAAGCGAAACGTTATCGATTAAGCGAAACTGAAACTAAAATATGAATACAGCACGGCTTAATTTTATAGCTATTTAAAGAAGACATTTCATCGTAAATCAAGGTAATTGTCATAAAATTTTTTTTACCTTTTGGTAAAATATAACCTAATGATAATTAAAAATTTAATATCAAAACCATTCAATTTCAAAATGCAGAAATACGACAAAAATCTCATTTGTAAATTTAAATTCATATTATATGAGCCGTGATGTGGCAGTGATTCAAATACGCCATACACTTATTAATACGCCGTCCGGCGTGCTAATAGTGGAGTATTGCTATGCGCTCAAATAACTTTGGCCGCCTCAGCGCTATTGCGATGGCGGTACTTCTTGCCTTCTCCCTGTCGGCCTGTAGCGGCGGCGGCGGGAGTTCGCACAATACGGCGAAAACAGCCGGGTCTGCCGGCACCACGGGCACAGACACCGCAAGCAATGGCGGTAGCGGCTCGGGGAGTAGCGGTTCCGGTGGAGGAACCGGCTCGGGTGGCAGTACTGGAACAGGTACTGGAACAGGTACTGGAACAGGTGGCGGTTCGGGCGGAGGTGGAACCGGTGGCGGTACTGGTGGAGGCACAGGAGGCGGAACAACCGTCGCTAATAGTGCAGGTAATAACATTATCGGCGATGCCGGCGGCGTCGTAAGCGGCGTTGGCAGTACCGTCAGCGGCGTAGGTTCTCAGTTACCGGTGAATAATCCTGTCACCTCCACGGTTGCCGTGGCCGTGGACGGCACCGGCAGCGCCATTTCAACCGTCGGCAACGGCGTAGTGAATGGCCTTGGCAATGCTAACAACCCTAACGGGGTGGGCACCACCGTGACCGGTGCAACCAATGCCGTATCTGGCCTTGGGACAACCGTTTCAGCAGTCGGGACTAATCTCGCAAGCTCCACAGCCAATACGCCAGTCGGCGGGGTAACTGGGGCCGCAGGTGGACTGGTCAATACTGCGGGGCAAGTCGTGACCGGTACAGGGAATGCCCTGACTCAAACGGTACAAAGCCCTGGCGTGTCCAACCTGACAACTGGCGCTACGGGGCTGGTTAACACCACCCTTTCAGATACGCAGAAAGCCACTCAGGCCGTGGGCGGGGCTACCGGGCTGGGTACGCCAGTCAGTAACCTGCTGACCACCACAGGGGGAGCCGTCAGCGGTCTGGGGACCAATATAAGCGGCAGCAACCCTTCTCTCAGCGGCGTGGGGCAGGTTGTCCAGAATACCGGGCAGGTGGTGACTGACAGCGGAGCGCTGGTGAAACCAGTACAAACCGGCAGCAGCTCAGGCTCCGTTTCAGCGGGGGCTTCTGGCTCGCTCGGCGTGGGGAGCAATGGCCTGGTGACCGGCCTTGGCACCACAGTGAGCGGCCTGACCTCTTCGCTAACCACCAATGTCAACGCCAGTGCGACAGGCAGTAGCACAAGTTCAGGCCAGCAAGTCGGGCTTACCGGCGCGGTCAGCGGTCTTTTGAAAACCAAATAGTGCTCACTATGGCACATGTGCTCCCGTGGTAACGGCGGGAGCACTTTTTTCACAGCATCTTCTTCGCTGCGCAGTTAAGGGAGATCACTATGGACACTCGTCTGGGTATCGTGTTGCTTTATGGCGCTACGCTGAGTATCAGCTATGCCGATATGTCCCCCACGCTTATCGACCCTAATAACCCCGCAAAAGCTGCTCGTTCTCTTGCCATACCTGCTGCACCGCAAAAACAGCCAGAAGTAAAAACCCCGCTGCCGGTTCCGAAGTTAACCCCGCAGACGCCGATTACGGTGAAACATCTGCAGTTTATTGGCGGCACGCGCTATAAACTCGACTCGCTGGTTCAGCCGTTTATGCCGCTGGTCGGCAAAACAGTCCCGCTGGCCCAGTTGATAACGTTGACCAATAACATTACCCAGCGCTATCAGCAGGATGGCCTGCCGCTGTCCTACGCTTACCTGCCGAGCGACAATTTCCATGATGGCACGGTGCGTATTGTGCTGGTTGAAGGCTATATTGCGCACAGCAACATCAAAAGCGATAACGCTAATACGGGCGAACGCTTAAGCCGTTTGTCGGCGCTAATGATGAATGAAAAACCCCTCAGTCAGGCCACATTTGACCGCTACAGCCTGCTGATGCAGCGCACGCCGGCGACAAAAGTGGAGGCCAATGCCGCGCTACCTGACAACATTTATGGCGCGGCGGATATGAAAGTCGACGCCACGCAGCCGCATATCTGGGATATTTCCTCCACGATAGACACGCGCAAAGGCTCAAACCTGGCGCTGATTAACGGCACGCTCAGCAACCTCACCAGCCACGGCGATCAGCTGGGGCTTGCCACGCTGGTGCCGCTGGATAGCAGCACGAAAAAAACCTACTTTGGGGCCAACTATCAGCAATACCTCACCGATAACGGCCTGCTGATGCAGTTGAAAGGCAGCTTCTATCGTGAAAACCCCAGCGACTTCACGCCGCTGCTTTATTTGCCGCAGAACATTTCTATCGATGCAAAGGAAAAAACCACCCAGTACACCGGGGGAATAGCCTTCAGCTACCCGCTGCTGCTTGAGCGCAAGAAGCAGTTTTCGGTCAGCGGCGGGCTGGATTATGTCGATAAGCGCGACGATTATGCGCTGCGCGCCAGCGGCTTCGGCAATACCATTGATTTGCCCGGCGTCAGCCAGCGCGCTCGCTACCCGGCGGCAGAGTTTTCGGCCTGGGGCTACCGCGAGTACGACACCGCCAACTGGAGCGCACGCCTGACCCTGCGTAAGGGTATTGATGCCTTTGGGGCCAGCGTCACGCCGGGATTAAACACTAATCTCAACTTTACGCGCTGGAAGGGCAACGTCGATGCCGCCTGGCTGGTCGCGCCTAAATGGCGATTGAGTACGTCGCTGGAGGGGGACTGGTCAAACAATAATTTGCCCGAAGCTGAGCGAGTAAGCTTCGGGGCGCAGCGTTTTGGCCGGGGATATCCTGATGGCGAGGCCAGCGGAGATTACGGCTACGGCGGGCAGGTTGAAATGCGCTATCTCCATAGTCTCGATCAGGGCGTGTGGATTAACACGGTGCAGCCCTATGTCGTGGCAGATACCGCCCAGACCTGGTTCAATCAGCCGGGCTTCCGTCATCAGCGTCTGGCCTCGATTGCAACCGGGGTAACGGTGGGCGACAGCCGCCACTATACTGTCTCCGTTGAGGCGGCGAGGCCACTGGCTGATTTACCCAGCGACAGCAGCCGCCGCGATGTCCGCTTCAGCCTGACCTTCACCTACAACTTTAACAATCTGCATTAACGGTTAACCCTCACCGGGCACGGTGAGGGGCATTCTCAGACAAGGTTCAGCGTCGCGCGCTTTTTCGCGGACTCGATGCCCAACTCAATCAGTTCCATGACCTGAATCGCCTGGGCTGCCGGGACAGGGTTCTCACCTTTACCGGCCAGAGCATCACGCACTCCCGCATAATAAGCCGGATAGTTACCTGGCACGGTCAGTAGCGTCTGCTCGTCCATTATCTCGCCCTGTGCCAGGGTCAGCACGCCGTCGCGCATGTCGTAACCCCAGTCTTCCTGTGGCAGTCGTTCGCCCGCTTTCAGGCGATCTTCCTGCGGATCAAGGCCGTATTTAATGTAGCTCCCACGCGTGCCGTGCACGATGTAACGCGCCGTTTCCGCCGCCGCCAGCAGCGTGCCATGCAGCACGACACGACGCTGCGGATAAGCCAGCACGGCGTGGAAGTAGTCGGTCGCCTGCGCCCCGGCGCGAAGCTGCGCGAGGTCCACGGTCAGGCTGACTGGCAGCCCAAACAGAGTGATGGCCTGATCAAGCAGATGCGGCCCAAGATCGTACCAAATACCGCTGCCGACGCCCGCCTGTTCACGCCAGCGGTTACGTACCTGCGGGCGGTAGCGGTCAAAGTGGGATTCAAAATAGGCCACTTCGCCGAGCGTCCCTTCCGCCAGCAAATTTTTCACCGTCAGGAAGTCGCTATCCCAACGGCGGTTGTGGAACACGGACAGCAGCAGGCCGAGCTTTTTAGCCAGCGCATCCAGCTCCCGCGCCTGGGATAGCGTGACGGTGAAAGGCTTATCAACGACGACATGTTTTCCGGCTTCCAGCGCAGCTTTAGCCAGCGGGAAGTGGGTGTCATTCGGGGTAGGAATGACAATCAGATCGATGGCGGGATCTTTAAACAGGTGCTGAGGATCGGACACGACCGTCATCCCCGGCCAGTCAGCGTGCACTTTTTCAGCATCGCTACTGGAAACTGCGGCGAGGATCATTCCTGGCGTACCGGAAATCAGCGGTGCATGAAAAGTCTTGCTGGCATAACCGTAACCGATAAGCCCGACGCGGATGGTATCACTCATGTGTTTTCCTCTCTTTAATGAACTCCGGCATTTCACCTTATCCCCCGGTGGGCGACAACAGCAAGTTTCTGGATTGCGCATTGCCCAGGCATAAGACCGCCATTATTGCTAATCATCCAGACAGTTATTATGGCTTTAAATAACTGTCTTCATTTAGCCCGAACGGCCAGGGTAAATTAAAATTAAGAAGATTTTTATGTAGTCCAGGACGCGATATTCCTGGATATTGCAAAGAAAACTCCTAATTGTTCCGTTGAGTAATAATAGCGCTAAGTCGCGACCGAGTTTGCGATTATCATCGCCTCTCAATCCGCCGACCGTGATTAATTGATACCCGCCATGGAAAATGCAACACCTCTCAGTGCCCTGGACTACCTGATGAAATTCCGCAAAATAAGCTCGCAGGAAAATCTGGAAAAGCTTTTTGATCACTTGAATTACACCCTGACCGACAGCCAGGAAATCATGAATATGTACCGCGCGGCCGATCACCGCAGGGCCGAACTGGCCTCCGGCGGACGTCTTTTTGACCTTGGATGTGTGCCGAAAACGGTCTGGCGTTACGTTGTATAGCCGCTGCCGGTAGCATTAGCGGCAAAATCCCTTATAATCCCCCGCTTTATTCACCTTATTTAAAATCGGGAGGACACATGACGACGCCCCAACCCCCGCGCATTGCCGGCTGGCTCCTTGCCCCTTTGGCCTGGCTGCTGATGTCGTTGCTCAGCAGCTCGGTGGCGCTGTTAAGTTTCCTGATGATGATTCTGTCCCCGGCAGCCCGCGAGGCGCTGGG
Organism: Cedecea sp. AS113; assembly: GCF_037152415.1. NCBI lineage: Bacteria > Pseudomonadati > Pseudomonadota > Gammaproteobacteria > Enterobacterales > Enterobacteriaceae > Cedecea > Cedecea sp. AS113. The sequence continues at coordinate 197,853 of NZ_JBBCMI010000006.1, read as the reverse complement.
CAGCGCAGACGCAAAAACAACGCTGTTGTTCAGCCTGTCCGTCGCCTGTGCGATGGCAATGTGGGCCTATACCCTCTGGCTGACTATCGCGTTCTTTAAACGCCGCCAGAATGTGGTCCGTCATTATATTTTGTGGCTGCTGCTCACCGTGCTGCTGGCGATTAAATCCTTCGCATTTTCGCCGGTCAGCGACAAGGTCGCGGTTCAACTGCTGCTGCCTTCTCTGCTTGCAGCGGCATTACTGGTGCCTTATTTGAAGCGTTCGAAGCGAGTGAAGCAGACCTTCATTAACCCGTAATAACCCTATAGATAGCCCGTTGTCGCCGCCCGCCGATTCGTCGATAATAGGCGGCTTTTTTTGTTTCAGGTCGAATCATGTCAGATTATTTGCTGCTCTTTGTGGGTACCGTGCTGGTCAATAACTTCGTGCTGGTGAAGTTCCTTGGTCTGTGTCCGTTTATGGGGGTTTCCAAAAAACTGGAAAGCGCCATCGGCATGGGGCTGGCGACCACCTTCGTGATGACGCTCGCCTCTATTTTTGCGTGGATCATTGACGAACTTATCCTGGTGCCGCTGGACCTGATCTACCTGCGCACCCTGGCGTTTATCCTGGTTATCGCGGTTGTCGTGCAGTTCACCGAAATGGTGGTGCGTAAAACCAGCCCCGCGCTTTATCGCCTGCTGGGGATCTTCCTGCCGCTGATCACCACCAACTGCGCCGTACTCGGCGTGGCATTGCTCAACATCAATCTGGGCCATAACTTCCTGCAGTCGGCGGTGTACGGCTTTTCCGCCGCGCTTGGCTTCTCGCTGGTGATGGTGCTGTTCGCGGCCATTCGCGAGCGTATGGTTGTAGCCGATATTCCAGCCCCGTTTCGCGGCAACGCTATCGCGTTGGTAACCGCAGGCCTGATGGCCCTCGCCTTTATGGGCTTTAGCGGGCTGGTGAAGTTCTGATGACAACGTTGTGGATGGCCATTATTTCGGTCACGCTGATGGGGCTGCTGTTCGGCCTGATCCTGGGCTATGCCTCTCGCCGCTTTGAAGTAGAAGAAGATCCGATTGTTGACCGCATTGACGAACTGCTGCCCCAGAGCCAGTGCGGCCAGTGCGGTTACCCAGGCTGCCGTCCTTACGCAGAGGCCGTTGGCAACCAGGGCGCGAAAATCAACCTTTGCGCGCCGGGCGGCGAAGCCGTAATGCTGAAGATTGCCAGCGCCCTGAACGTGGAGCCCCAGCCGATTGACGGCGATGCCACCGCCGCAGAGCCGGTGCGCATGCTCGCCGTGATTGACGAAGCAAACTGCATCGGCTGCACAAAATGCATTCAGGCCTGCCCCGTTGACGCGATTGTAGGCGCGACCCGCGCCATGCATACCGTGATCAGCGACCAGTGCACAGGCTGTAACCTTTGCGTCGACCCTTGCCCTACCCGCTGCATCGACCTGATCCCCGTCAGCCCGACGACCGAAAGCTGGAAATGGGATTTGCAGACCATCCCGGTGCGTATGATCCCGGCGGATAACCATGCTTAATATCTTCAATCGCTTTAAAAAAGACAGAATTTGGGACTTTGACGGCGGCATTCATCCCCCGGAGATGAAAACCCAGTCCAACGGCACGCCGCTGCGCCAGGTTCCGCTGCCCTCCCAGCTCGTGATTCCGCTGAAGCAGCACATCGGCGCGGAAGGTGAACTGTGCGTCAAACCCGGTGATTATGTGCTGCGCGGCCAGCCTCTGACCCGTGGACGCGGGCGTATGCTGCCGGTACACGCTCCAACCTCCGGCACCATTAAGGCTATTGAGCCGCACTCAACCGCGCATCCTTCTGCCCTCGCCGAACTTAGCGTCATTCTTGATGCTGACGGTGAGGACCGCTGGATTGAACGAGACGGCTGGAGCGACTACCGCTGCCAGAGCCGTGAAGCCCTTATTGAACGCATTCACCAGTTCGGCGTGGCCGGGCTGGGCGGCGCAGGGTTCCCGACCGGCAGCAAACTGCAGGGCGGCGGCGATAAAATTGACACGCTGATCGTGAACGCCGCCGAATGCGAGCCCTACATTACCGCCGACGACCGCCTGATGCAGGACTGTGCCGCGCAAATTATCGAAGGCGTGCGCATTCTGGCCCATATTCTAAAGCCACAGCGCATTCTTATTGGCATTGAGGACAACAAGCCGCAGGCGATCTCCATGATGCGGGCGGTGCTGGCTAATAGCCACGATATGCAGCTGCGGGTCATCCCGACGAAATACCCGTCCGGCGGCGCCAAACAGCTGACGCAGATTTTAACCGGCAAGCAGGTGCCCCACGGGGGCCGTTCGTCCGACATTGGCATTCTGATGCAGAACGTCGGCACCGCGTATGCCATTAAACGTGCGGTCATCGACGGCGAACCGCTGACCGAGCGTGTCGTCACTTTAACTGGTGAATCCATAACTCAGCCGGGCAACGTCTGGGCGCGTCTGGGCACGCCGGTCAGCCACCTGCTCAGTTTTGCGGGCTTCCGCCCAGGACAGGATCAGAAAGTGATTATGGGTGGGCCGCTGATGGGCTTCACCCTGCCGTGGCTTGATGTGCCGGTAGTGAAAATTACCAACTGCCTGTTGGCCCCGTCTCCGGCTGAAATGGGCGAGCAGGAAGAAGAACAAGGCTGTATTCGCTGCAGCGCCTGCGCGGACTCCTGCCCGGCCGATCTGCTGCCGCAGCAGCTGTACTGGTTCAGCAAAGGCCAGCAGCACGACAAAGCCACCGCCTACAACCTGTCTGACTGTATCGAATGCGGGGCCTGCGCCTACGTTTGCCCGAGCAATATTCCGCTGGTGCAGTACTTCCGCCAGGAAAAGGCCGAAATCCGTGAGATTGAGCTGGAAGCCAAACGCACCGTTGAGGCTAAGGCTCGCTTTGAGGCACGGCAGGAAAGGCTGGAGCGTGAGAAAGCTGCTCGCCTTGAGCGCCATAAAAATGCCGCGGTTCAGCCGACGGCAAAAGATAACGATGCCATTCAGGCCGCACTTGCCCGCGTAAAAAGCAAAAAAGCGCAGGCAAGCGACGAACCTATAGTGGTGAAAGCCGGCAGTACGCCGGACAATAGCGAAATGATTGCTGCCCGCGAAGCCCGTAAAGCTGAAGCGCGCGCGCGCCAGGCAGAGAAAGCGCTACAGGCAGAATCGGCGAGCAGCACCGAAACCGATCCGCGGAAGGCTGCCGTTGAAGCCGCGATCGCCCGTGCCAAGGCTCGCAAAGCCGCACAAAACGCAGAAAGCCCTGAGACAGTTGCCGTTGAGCCAGAAGCCGTTGACCCGCGTAAGGCCGCCGTTGAAGCTGCCATTGCCCGAGCCAAGGCCCGCAAAGCGGCGCAATACGCAGAAAGCCCTGAGCCAGCTGTCGTTGAGCCAGAAGCCGTTGACCCGCGTAAGGCCGCCGTTGAGGCCGCCATTGCCCGAGCCAAGGCTCGCAAAGCGGCGCAAAACGCAGAAAGCCCTGAGCCAGCTGTCGTTGAGCCAGAAGTCGTTGACCCGCGCAAAGCCGCCGTTGAAGCTGCCATTGCCCGAGCCAAAGCTCGCAAAGCGGCGCAGAAAGCGGAAAGCGAACAATCAGCCCCACAAGAAGAACAAGATCCACGCAAAGCTGCAGTGGCTGCGGCAATTGCCCGCGTTCAGGCGCGTAAAGCCGCTCAGATGTCTCCAGAGGAATAAATGGTTTTTAAAATCGCAAGCTCCCCGTTTACCCATAATCAGCGCAGCACCGCGCGGATTATGATGCTGGTTTGTCTCGCAGCCCTGCCCGGCATCGCGATGCAGTGGTACTGGTTTGGCTGGGGAACGCTGATTCAGGTTGTACTGGGGATCGTCAGCGCTATGGTCGCCGAAGCGCTGGTGCTGCGTCTGCGCAAAAAATCCGTACAAAACCACCTTGCCGATAACTCGGCGCTGCTCACCGGCCTGTTGCTGGGGATCAGTATTCCGCCTCTCGCGCCATGGTGGATGGTGGTTGTCGGGATGGTGTTTGCCATCATCATTGCCAAGCAGCTCTATGGCGGCCTTGGCAACAACCCGTTTAACCCGGCGATGATTGGCTACGTTGTGCTGCTGATTGCTTTCCCGGTGCAGATGACCTCCTGGCTGCCGCCGCAGTCCATTGCCGCTAGCGTACCGGGTTTTGTTGACAACCTGCAGGTGATTTTCCACGGCGCAACCGCCACCGGCGGTACCATGGATACGCTGCGCATGGGCGTGGACGGCATCAGCCAGGCCACGCCGCTGGACACCTTCAAAACCGGTCTGCACGCGGGGCACTCCGCAGAGCAACTTCTGAGTGCGCCAATCTATGGCGGCGCGCTGGCGGGCCTCGGCTGGCAGTGGGTTAACCTGGCTTATCTGGCGGGCGGTCTGTTCCTGCTGTGGCGCGGCACCATTCGCTGGCATATCCCGGCGGGCTTCCTGGTAGCTTTGGTCGTCTGCTCCACGCTCGGCTGGGTTATTGCCCCGGAAAAATGCCTGTCGCCGATGGTGCATCTGTTCTCCGGTGCGACCATGCTCGGCGCGTTCTTTATCCTGACTGACCCGGTCACCGCCTCGACGACCAACCGTGGACGACTGATTTTCGGGATGCTGGTTGGCCTGCTGGTCTGGCTGATTCGCACTTACGGCGGCTACCCGGACGGCGTGGCGTTCGCCGTGCTGCTTGGTAATATTACCGTGCCGCTTATCGACTACTACACCCGCCCTCGCGCGTACGGCCACCGCTAAGGAGACGCTATGTTTAAAACAATGCAAAAGCATGGCGTAGCCCTGGCGCTGTTTGCCGCTCTGTTTACCGGGCTGACGGCGCTGGTCAACGAACTCACCAAACCGACAATTGCCCAGCAATCGGCGCTGCAGCAAAAAATGTTATTTGATCAGGTGATTGCCGATGACGTCTACGATAACCCTATTCAAGACAGCTGCCTGGTGGTGAAGGACTCCCCGCTCGGCAAAGGCGCCCGACATATTTATGTGGCGCGTAAAGGCGATAAGCCCGTTGCCGTTGTCATGGAAGCCACCGCGCCGGACGGCTATTCTGGTGCTATACAGATTCTGGTTGCCGCCGATTTTAACGGCACCATCCTCGGCACCCGCGTGACCGAACACCACGAAACGCCGGGGCTTGGGGATAAAATAGAACTGCGTCTCAGCGACTGGATCACCCACTTTGCTAACAAACGCATTCAGGGCAGCAATGACCCGAGCTGGGCGGTCCAAAAAGACGGCGGGCAGTTCACGCAGTTTACCGGGGCAACCATTACCCCGCGCGCGGTAGTCAATGCCGTTAAGCGCGCTGGCCTGTTTGCAGAAACCCTGCCCGCGCAGCTCAACGAATTGCCGGCCTGTGGAGAACAACAATGAGCGAAACAAAACGCGTCCTGGTAAACGGGCTGTGGAAAAATAACTCGGCGCTGGTTCAGTTGCTGGGCCTTTGCCCGCTGCTGGCCGTCACCTCCACCGCCACCAACGCCCTCGGGCTTGGGCTGGCAACCACGCTGGTACTGACGTTGACCAACGGGACAATTTCCGCCCTGCGCCGCTGGGTGCCCGCTGAGATTCGTATTCCGGTGTACGTGCTGATCATCGCCTCGGTGGTCAGTATCGTGCAGATGCTGATCAACGCTTATGCATTTGGGCTCTACCAGTCGCTGGGGATCTTTATCCCGCTCATCGTCACCAACTGTATCGTCGTCGGGCGAGCCGAAGCCTACGCGGCAAAAGCCAGCGTGCCTTATGCCGCGCTGGATGGGTTTGCCACCGGGCTGGGCGCGACCAGCGCAATGTTTGTTTTAGGCTCGATTCGCGAGATTATTGGTAACGGCACCCTGTTTGACGGCGCGGACGGTCTGCTTGGCAACTGGGCGAAAGTGCTGCGCATTGAAGTCTTCCATACCGACACGCCTTTCCTGCTCGCCATGCTGCCGCCGGGCGCCTTTATTGGCCTCGGTATGCTGTTGGCGATAAAATACCTCATTGATGAAAAAATGAAGGCACGTCGCGCCCGCGAAAGCGCCGCCGCCGTAGCAGGCAATGCAGAGAAGGCTTAATGAATAACAGCAAGCGAGTTGAGATCCTCACCCGCCTGAGAGACAACAATCCTCATCCGACAACCGAACTCAATTTCAGCAGCCCTTTTGAGCTGCTGATTGCGGTTCTGCTGTCCGCTCAGGCCACCGACGTCAGCGTCAACAAGGCGACGGCAAAGCTGTACCCTGTCGCCAATACCCCGGCGACGATGCTGGCGCTTGGGGTAGACGGCGTAAAGGAGTACATCAAAACCATCGGCCTGTTTAACAGCAAAGCGGAGAATGTGATCAAAACCTGCCGCATGCTGCTTGACCTGCACGGTGGCGAAGTCCCTGAGGACCGGGCGGCGCTTGAGGCGCTGCCGGGCGTAGGCCGTAAAACTGCCAACGTCGTGCTGAACACGGCCTTCGGCTGGCCAACGATTGCCGTCGATACCCATATCTTCCGGGTGTGTAACCGCACTCAGTTTGCTGCCGGGAAAAACGTTGAGCAGGTAGAGGAAAAACTGCTGAAGGTGGTTCCGGCAGAATTTAAGGTCGACTGCCATCACTGGCTGATCCTCCATGGCCGCTATACCTGCATCGCGCGCAAGCCGCGCTGTGGCTCATGCATTATCGAAGATCTCTGCGAATTTAAAGAGAAGGTTGACGCCTGATCGCCTCGCCCGGGGCCAGCCTCGGGCTTCCTCTGTACTTCCCTGCCTTATAAACGCCCTTTTTGCACACTTTTATGCCAGAAATAACGCGGGATGATTTTATATTGTCCGCTCAATAATCGGCTCACCAGGTTAATCGTTTTTTTGCGATAAGAAATTTCTATAAATTTGTGATCTGCATCACTTTGATAACCTGAGGTTGCGTAAAGGTAACGAAATCACCACTAACGCCTTGCTATCGTTAGCAATAATGGATCTACGGCCATACAATAGGCCAGACATATTGAATATAGTGGTCATTAACACTGCGTCACAGCTTCATAAGCAGAATATATAACTATAATGTTAAAAAATCGCTTTGAAAAAAGACAAAAAATCGTTAATAAATGAATTGGTAAAATTTAACGCTGAATAACAATTCACCTGATGGCGTATTATCTTGCCATGGATATATGTAACAGAATATTACAAACCCCTTGCCTGCAACCCCTGGATAGTGAACATTACCCCCCGTTTTTCCTTCCTAATAACAAGAAAAATGCTTACCCATGCGGTAAGACATAAGTAAGCCCCTTAATTAAAGCGGGATGTAAAAAAAGAGGTATATGTGTCGACTGCAAACAAAGAACCAGCAGAAAGCGTTAGTCTAAACGCCTTTAAGCAACCTAAATCGTTCTACCTGATTTTCTCTATCGAACTCTGGGAGCGTTTCGGCTATTACGGCCTGCAAGGCATCATGGCCGTTTACCTGGTCAAAATGCTGGGCATGTCCGAAGCGGACTCCATCACGCTGTTCTCCTCCTTTAGCGCCCTTGTTTATGGCCTGGTCGCGATTGGCGGCTGGCTGGGCGATAAAGTCCTCGGCACCAAACGCGTTATCATGCTTGGTACCGTCGTACTGGCTATCGGTTACGCCCTTGTGGCTTACTCCGGCCACGACGTGAGCGTGGTGTATATCGGGATGGCGACCATCGCCGTAGGTAACGGCCTGTTCAAGGCTAACCCTTCCGCGCTGCTGTCAACCTGCTATGAGAAAGACGACCCGCGTCTGGACGGTGCATTCACCATGTACTACATGTCCATCAACATCGGCTCCTTCTTCTCTATGCTCGCCACCCCATGGCTTGCGGCGCAGTATGGCTGGAGCACCGCGTTCTCCCTGAGCTTCGTGGGCATGCTGATTACGCTGGTGAACTTCATCTTCTGTAAGAGGTGGGTGAAGAACTATGGCTCTAAGCCTGACTTCGCACCGGTGCACTTCGGTAAGCTGATGGCAACCATCGCAGGCGTTGTAGTGCTTATTGCCGTGGCAACCTGGCTGCTGCACAACCAGGGCATTGCTCGCGCCGTGCTGGGCTTCGTTGCACTGGGTATCGTTATTATCTTCGCGAAAGAAGCTTTTGCGATGAAAGGCGCGGCTCGCCGCAAGATGATCGTGGCCTTCATCCTGATGGTTGAAGCTATCGTCTTCTTCGTGCTTTACAGCCAGATGCCAACCTCCCTGAACTTCTTCGCTATTCGCAACGTGGGCCACGAAATTCTGGGCATCACTTTCGAAGCCGAGCAGTTCCAGGCGCTGAACCCGTTCTGGATCATGATCGGTAGCCCGATTCTCGCCGCTATCTACAACAAAATGGGCGACCGCCTGCCGATGCCGCACAAGTTCGCAATCGGGATGGTGCTGTGCTCCTTCGCCTTCCTGGTTCTGCCGGTTGGCGCGAAGTTCGCTAACGAAGCGGGTATTGTGTCCGTAAACTGGCTGATTCTGAGCTATGCGCTGCAGAGTATTGGTGAGCTGATGATCTCCGGCCTGGGCCTCGCAATGGTGGCACAGCTGGTACCACAGCGCCTGATGGGCTTCATCATGGGCAGCTGGTTCCTGACGACTGCGGGTGCAGCAATCATCGCCGGTAAAGTTGCAGGCCTAATGGCGGTGCCGGAAAACGTGACTGACCCGCTGCAGTCTCTGGAAGTGTACGGTCGTGTCTTCATGCAGATCGGTATCGTCACCGGCGTGATTGCCGTGCTGATGCTGCTGACCGCGCCGAAGCTGAACCGCATGACGCTGAGCGAAGACAAAGCCGAAAAGGTTAACGAAACCGCTACCGCGTAATTTCTCCAGGAAAAATGATTATTTAGCCGCCGGCCTCACAGCTGGCGGCTTTTTTTTTCCCTGTGTCCGCACTAACATAAGTTATCTTAGCGCCCTAAAGGAGTTCGTCATGAAACTGTATTTCAAGCCCGGTGCCTGTTCCCTCTCCCCACACATTATCCTGCGTGAATCTGGCCTGGACTTTTCGCTGGTGAAAGTTGACCTCGCGACCAAGCGCACCGAAAACGGTGACGATTTTCTCGCCATTAACCCCAAAGGACAGGTGCCCGCTCTGGTACTGGATGACGGCTCTCTGCTGACCGAGGGCGTGGCTATCGTGCAATACCTGGCGGATAAAGTGCCCGATCGCCATCTGCTGGCCCCAGCAGGCAGCATGACTCGCTACCACACGCTGGAGTGGCTGAACTATGTGGCAACCGAGCTGCATAAAGGCTTTTCTCCGCTGTTCAACCCGGCAACCCCTGAAGAGTTCAAGGCCGTGGTTCGCAAGCAGATGGAGAAGAAATTCCACTATGTGAACGAGTCGCTGCAGGATAAGCAGTGGCTGATGGGGACCCGCTTCACCGTGGTGGACGCCTACCTGTTTACCGTGCTGCGCTGGGCCTATGGCCTGAAGCTGGATCTGGCCGGGCTGACAAACATCGAAGCCTACGTTGAGCGCATGAAGGCGCGCCCGGCTGTGTCTGCGGCGCTGACCGCCGAAGGGATTTAAATCAGGTCTGGATAGCAAAACGTCGGCGAGAGAAGTGATACCAGTCAGTTCGGTAAAAGAATAGGAAAATCAATTCATTGATTTTCGGCTGATAACTACAAAGAGGGAAAAACCACGTTTTTTTCCTCTTTGTCAGAAACTAAACGCCCTCTGCTGAGGGCGTTTTTTATTTCAGAGCTTCACCGCGGTGAAATAGTGTTCGGGTTTGGCAATCCCGTCCTGAGCCGCGACCAGCTGCAGTTCGTACTCGGCCATGCGTTTGGTGACGACCATAATGTCGTACACCGCCGCCGTAACGTGCTCCAGCGCTTCACGCAGCGTTGCCCCCTGCAGCAGCTTAACCAGCAGCAGGCCGCTGGTCACGTCACCCACGCCAACCGGCTGCCGCTCGCCAAAATCCACCAGCGGGCGATGGATGTGCCAGGCTTCGTCCGCCGTCACCAGCAGCATTTCAAAACGATCCTGCTGGTAGCCTGCGCGCGCCAGGTGCTTCACCAGCACAATTTCCGGCCCTTGAGCAATCAGCTCCCGGGCCGTCGCCACGGCTTCGTCCACGTTGTTTACGCTGTGGCCGCTGAGAATTTCCAGCTCAATCAGGTTCGGCGCGATGATATCGCTGGCAGGCATGGCGTAGCGCGTGTGGTATTCCGCCACGCCAGGCGCCACGATACAGCCTTTCTCCGGGTGACCCATCACCGGGTCACAGAAGTATTTTGCCTTCGGGTTAGCCGCTTTTACCTGACGCACAATGGAAAGAATATGTTCGCCCTGCTCAGCCGAGCCCAGATATCCGCTAAGAACCGCATCACAGCGCTCCAGTTGGCCGATATTCGCAATCCCCTGCACAATCTCGCTCAGGTGGCTGGCGGGCATCACCGTGCCGGTCCATTGCCCGTATTGCGTGTGGTTGGAGAACTGCACCGTGTTCAACGGCCAGACGTTGGCGCCCAGGCGGCGCATCGGGAATTCGGCGGCGCTGTTACCGGCGTGACCAAATACCACGTGGGACTGGATGGCAAGAATGTTTTTCATTTTCGACTCAGGTATCGCCAGGTGTTGTGCTTGCTAAAAAAAAGCACGGCATAAGCCGTGCTTTTCTATTCCGATAACTTATTTCCAGCAGACGAGGCAGTAGTTCTTTTTACCGCGGCGCAGCAGGGTGTAACGGTTAAACAGGATGTCGCCTTCGGTGAAGGAGTATTCCGGGTCAGACTGTTTTTCACCGTTGATGGTGATTGCGTTCTGCGAGATGGTTTTACGCGCCTGGCCACGGGATGGCTGCAGCTCGGAATCCACCAACGCCTGTTGCAGGTCGGCACCGCGATCCATTTCGACCATCGGCACGCCGTCCTGAGCCAGTTGCTCAAAGTCGGCTTCGCTCAGTTCACTCAGGTTGCCGTTAAACAGGCTGGCAGTAATGCGCTTGGCCGCGGTCAGACCTTCTTCACCGTGCACCAGACGGGTGACCTGCTCGGCCAGCACGTACTGGGCGCGAGGTGCAGCCCCGCTGTTTTTGTCTTCTTCTTCCAGGGCATTGATCTCTGCAATGTCCATAAAGGTGAAGAACTTCAGGAAGCGATACACATCGGCATCCGCGGTGTTGATCCAGAACTGGTAGAACTTGTACGGGCTGGTTTTCTTCGGATCAAGCCAGACCGCGCCGCCTTCGGTTTTTCCGAATTTGGTGCCGTCGGATTTAGTGATCAGCGGCACGGTCAGGCCGAAAGCCTGCTGCTGATGCAGACGGCGGGTCAGATCGATACCGGAGGTGATGTTGCCCCACTGGTCAGAACCGCCAATCTGCAGCACCACGCCGTGCAGTTTGTTCAGGCAGGCGAAGTCGTAACCCTGCAGCAGGTTGTAAGAGAACTCGGTGAAAGAGATCCCCACGTCGTCGCGGTTCAGACGCTGTTTTACCGCTTCTTTGTTAATCATCTGGTTAACAGAGAAGTGCTTGCCGATATCACGCAGGAAGGTCAGCACGTTCATGCTGCCGAACCAGTCGTAGTTGTTTGCGGCGACGGCAGAATTATCCCCGCAGTTAAAGTCGAGGAACGGCGCAACCTGACGGCGGATTTTTTCCACCCACTCCTGCACGGTATCTTCGGTGTTCAGCTTACGCTCAACGGCTTTGAAGCTTGGGTCGCCGATAAGACCGGTGGCGCCGCCCACGAGGGCAACCGGCTTATGGCCTGCTTCCTGAAAGCGTTTCAGGCACAGCAGTGGAACCAGATGGCCCAAATGCAAGCTGTCGGCGGTCGGATCGAAGCCGCAATAGAGTGCAATTGGCCCTTGCGCCAGTCGCTCTGCTAACGCATCCTCATCCGTCACCTGGGCCACCAGGCCCCGCTCTTGCAATTGTTTGATCAAATTGATGTTCGACATCAAATTCTCCATCTCTAATACGACTGCACCTTTGCCGGTACACGGCTTTTCGCCCACTGGCGAAAGAATTCATTTTTTAGGGGACATAGAATAAAGGGCTGACGCAGTTAGCACCAGCGCTTAAGGTGAAAATCCTGACTTTACGGCGCGAGGCGGTCTATTTTCCAGGCAGTTCCGTCGCGCTGGTAGAGGAAGCGATCGTGCAGACGGTGTTCGCCCCCCTGCCAGAACTCCATCTGGTCGATGCTGACGCGGTAGCCGCCCCAAAAACTCGGCAGCGGCACTTCCCCCTGCTGAAACTTCTGTTTCAGCTCGAGGAATTTGCTTTCCAGCACGCCGCGCGCGGATATGCGGCTCGATTGCTTCGATACCCAGGCGCCTATCTGGCTGTCCTTCGGGCGGCTGTGGAAGTATTTCAACACTTCGAGGGTGGATAACCGCTCGGCGGTGCCCTGCACCATCACCTGGCGCTCCAGCATATGCCACGGGAAATGCAGGCTAACGCGGGGGTTGTGTTCGATGTGGTGCGCCTTGCGGGAGCCCAGGTTGGTGTAAAACACCAGCCCTTTTTCATCAAAATGCTTTAGCAGGACGATGCGTTGATACGGCTGGCCGTTTTCGTCAACCGTGGCCACGACCATGGCAGTCGGGTCGGCAAGTTTGGCTTCGCAGGCCTGAGCCAGCCAGCGTTCAAAAAGCGGCAGCGGGGTGTCGGTGAGATCGTGGCGGCGGAGGCCACCTTTGGTGTATTCGCGGCGCAAATGCGCAATCTGTTGCAAAGAGTCGTTATCAGACATGGCGTTACATCAGGCTATCCTCGGGTGGAGCTATTGTGCTCTCCACCCTGAGAAATCTCAACGTTTGGCCGTCTGTAGCTGGCAATTATTCAGCACGATTGTGTCTTTGCGATAGACGGTTGCGCTGTCGCCCTTCGACCAAAAGACGTACACGCCGTCGGTATAACGTGCGCCGGACGCGGAAAGCCCCTGCGTCAGGGTCAGCATCTGGTTATCGTAGACAAAGCTAACCTGCTGTTTGTCGTTATTCAGCTTCACGGTGAGCGGTTTTTCATCGCACTGATACGCCAGCGTATCGGTATGCATTTTTTCGAGAAAAGCGTTGTAGTAACTACAGCCGGCGAGCAGTATTGGCAAGGTGGCAACGAGCAGTTTTTTCATCTGAGTATCCTGAAGATCTTGTTATCCCTGGAGGGCATGCGCCCTCCTTAACGCTAGCAGTTTAGCGGCTGCGGGATGAAGATAATTTCAGTTAACTCTTATTATGACGCGGATTAGCAGGATAAATGGCACCGAGGATGGTCGGCTCAGAGGCACCGGTTACCGAAGGCAGGTTGCCCGGCAGGCCGGACATTGTTCGGTAGGCCAGCCAGGCAAACGCCAGCGCTTCCATATCGTCCCCGCTTATCCCGGCTTCATCGGTCGTCGTCACTTCCGTACCCGGCAGCAGCGCAGCGAGGCGCGCCATCAGAAGCGGGTTACGGCTGCCTCCGCCGCACACCATGAGTCGTTCACAGCCGCCGCTCAGGAGTACCTGCTCGGCGATAGTCGTCGCCGTCAGCTCAGTCAGCGTGGCCTGCACATCTTCTCCGGCAAGCGCCGGGAACATCGCAAGCTGGCGCTCAAGCCAGCCATAGTTAAAGTATTCGCGGCCCGTACTTTTGGGCGCAGGTGAGGCGAAGTAAGGATCGCTCAGCATTTGCTGCAACAAAGGAAGAACGACTTTGCCCTGGCTCGCCCATTCGGCGTCTTTATCATAGCCTTTTCCACGCTGCCGCCAGATCCACGCATCCATCAGCATATTACCGGGCCCGGTGTCGTAGCCTCTGACCGGCTGGTCTGGGATCAGCAAAGAGAGGTTGGCAATGCCGCCGATGTTGAGCACCATTCGGCGCTCAACCGGATGAGCGAGCAACGCCTGGTGAAACGCCGGCACCAGCGGCGCGCCCTGCCCGCCAAGCGCCATATCGCGGCGGCGAAAATCACCGACGACGGTAATACCGGTCAGCGCGGCAATATGGTTGTTGTCGCCAATTTGCATAGTGTGGGCGGCCTCGCCCTGCGGCTCATGCCACACCGTTTGCCCGTGGCAGCCAATGGCCGTGACGTCTTCAGGCCGCAGCCCTTCGCGCTTAATAAGGATTTGCACCGCCTCGGCGAACAATTTACCCAGCCGGTTGTCCAACTGGCCTAGCTGGGACAGCGTGAGTTGCTGCCCCTGGCAAACGGCAAGAACCGCGTTTTTGATGGCCAGCGGCATCGGGTGGCTGTAGCTCGCCTGCTGAACGACCAGATGTTCGTCGATAGCAGCCAGCACCACATCGATACCATCCAGACTGGTGCCTGACATCACGCCTATATAACGACCTGACTTCATCCGTCACTCCTTATTCTCGCCGGGGCGGTAAATTAATGTGGTTAAACTAGCACGCAATATTATGATTTATTAATAATATTAATTAATAATCTGTGTCAGTCGCGGCAGAAAGCAGTACGGCATTTAAGCCAAACTCGCACAGCGCGGCGGTTTAATTGTTGTTAAAGACATTTGATTTACTATTTTTACAGGATTGTTGTAGAACAAACATGAACTATGGCCAGGAATTGCCATATAATTTAGTCATAACGGATGCTCACCGAGCGTTGATGGTTCACAGGAGAGGTACAAATGATTTCACGTATTTTGGCAGTTTCACTGGTTGCTTTCACCCTTGCTGGCTGCGCCAACGAAGGGCTGTCCGGCGATGTGTACAACGCGTCTGAAGCTAAACAGGTAAGAACCGTGACCTACGGGACCATTACCCACGTTCGCGCGGTGACCATCAAAGGCAGCGACAGCAATAGCACTATCGGGGCTATCGGCGGTGCGGTACTGGGTGGCCTGTTGGGTAACACCGTCGGCGGCGGCACCGGACGTACTCTGGCCACCGCAGGCGGCGCCGTAGCCGGTGGCCTGGCGGGTGATGCCGTCGGCGGCGCAATGGGCAACAGCAAAGGCGTTGAGCTGGAAATCCGTAAAGATGACGGCCAGACCATCATCGCCGTGCAGAAACAGGGTGACACCCGTTACTCCGTTGGCCAGCGTGTAGCCATCTCCGGCAGCGGCAACAACATCACCGTTGCTCCTCGCTAAGACAACATCGCCAAATGAATTAAGGCCCGCATAGCGGGCCTTTTCTGTTAGTAAGTAATGCCGGGCGGATTCACCTCCGACTGGGCAACTTCTTCCCCCTGCTCCCCCCACCGCGCAAGCACCTGCTGATACTCTCCCCGCTGAATAGCGCCATCCAGCGCCGCCTGCAGCGCGTACACCAGCCCGTTGCCCTTTTTCGTTGTCGTCGCCACATAGGCCTTTTTCGGCCCCAGCCCAACCACACGCGTAGTGCCGGTTAACGCGGCTTTATAGGCGGTGATTGACTGCGGTCCAAAAAATACGTCGGCCCGGCCAGACTGAATATAAAGGTTGGCGGAGGCATCGTCGGTCACATACACAGGCAAGGCGGGCTCGCGCCCGGCACCTTCGTTTTCTGCATTCCAGCCTAGCAAAATACGCTCCTGATTTGTGCCTGACCCGACGATAACCTTCCGCCCGGCTAGATCTTCTGCCTTAGCGATAGACTGAATCGGGCTGCTGGCCTTCACCGCAAAAGAGAGCGAATCCACGCGATAGGTGGCAAAATCAAATTTCTCTTTCCGCTGCTCCGTCACGGCAATGTTTACCAGCGCCACATCATAGCGCCCGGAGGTGATGCCCAGCGGCCAGTCTTCCCACGCGGTCGGCACCAGCTTCAGTTTCAGGCCAAGGCTACCGGCCAGCAGGCGGGCTATGTCCGGGTCGCTGCCTATGCGCGTGCGGTTATCGCTGGCCAGCAGCGCCAGCGGCGGAGAGTTAAGCGCGGAGATCGCCACCGTTAATGTACCGGGCTCGACAAACCTGTAGCCTGCGGTGATTTTGGCAATCGCCTTTTCATCCCGCGCCACGCTCAAAGGCTTTTCATTGGCAACAAGGTCAATATTCGTCTGCGCGGACAAAGCGGAAAAAGAGATCAACAGCGCGATAAAGCCATATTTCATCTCACAGCACCTTCGATAAAAATTGACGGGTGCGCGGGTGCTGCGGGCGATTCAGCACTTCGTCGCTGCTTCCCTGCTCGACAATTTTGCCGTCGACCATAAACACCACCTGATCGGCCACTTCCCGTGCAAAGCCGATTTCATGCGTGACGACTACAAGCGTCGTGCCCGAACGGGCCAGTCTTTTAATCACGTCCAGCACTTCGCCGACCAGCTCAGGGTCAAGCGCTGACGTTGGCTCATCAAACAGCATCACCCGTGGGCTCAGTGCCAGCGCGCGGGCAATGGCAATACGCTGCTGCTGCCCGCCGGATAAGTGCCGCGACCAGGCATCGGCTTTATTGCGCAGCCCGACGATGTCCAGCAGATCATACGCACGCTCAATCGCCTCTTTGCGGCTCAGCTGTTTATGAGCCACCGGTGCTTCAATCAGGTTTTCCAGCACCGTCATGTGGGGAAACAGATTGAAGTTCTGAAAGACATAGCCCACGTTGGCCCGCTGGCGCAGGATCTCCTTTTCTTTCAGCTCGTACAGTTTGTCCCCTTTCAGACGGTAACCAATGTAATCGCCGTCAATCTGGATGTAGCCTTCGTCCACCCGCTCAAGGTGGTTGATGGTGCGCAACAGCGTAGATTTACCGGATCCGGATGGCCCGAGGATCACCGTCACCGTACCAGGCGGGATCTCAAGCGAAACATCATCCAGCGCCTTATGGCGACCGAAATATTTGCTGACGCCGGTAATGGAAATATGGCCGTTATGAGAGGTTGGCATGGACCGGCTCCTGGGCAACGGGGGCTGTGGACGGCGCAGCGCTGCGGGCGGTGCGCGTTTGGTTGATGGCGGAGCGGCGTTCGCTGCGGGCCAGCGAGCGTTCAACCAGGTACTGAATCACCGACAGTACGCTGGTGATCACCAGATACCAGACGGCCGCCACCATCAGCAGCGGGATCACCTGCTGCGTGCGGTTGTAGATCATCTGGATGGTGTAAAACAGCTCCGGCATCGCCAGCACGTAAACCATCGCCGTGCCCTTAGCGAGGCTGATGATTTCGTTGAACCCGGCGGGCAGGATCGTGCGCAGCGCCTGCGGCAAAATAATCCGCACGGTACGCCGCCACGCGGGCAAACCTAACGCTGCGGCGGCTTCGTATTGCCCGTGATCCACCCCCAGAAAACCACCTCTAACAATCTCTGCAGTGTAGGCGCTTTGCACCAGCGTCAGCCCCACTACTGCCGTCGAAAACTGCCCCAGCACGTTAATCGTGTCGTAGCTGCCCCAGACGATGCTGGTGAAAGGCACCCCAATCGACAGCGTGTCGTACAGGTAGGAGAAGTTGTAGAGCACGATCAGCACGACAATCAGCGGCAGGGAGCGAAACAGCCAGATGTAACTCCAGGCCAGGCTGCTCAACAGCCAGGAAGAAGAGAGTCTTGCCAGCGCGAGTAAGCCCCCGAGCACCACGCTCAGCGCCGTGCCCAGCAGCGTTAACAACAGCGTTTGCCCCAATCCCTCCAGAATGACCGGATCAAAAAACCAGTGGGCAAAAACGCCCCATTCCCAGCGAGGGTTAAACGCGACGGATTGCACCACCACCGCGAGCACAAACAGCGCAATCACTGCCCCCACGGTGCGCAACGGGTAACGCGCGGGCACCACTTTAATGGTTTCAGACGTTTTCATCGTCACTCCTCAGGCCGTTTTACTCAGGCTTTC
The DNA here is from genome assembly GCF_037152415.1 of Cedecea sp. AS113. Lineage (NCBI taxonomy): Bacteria > Pseudomonadati > Pseudomonadota > Gammaproteobacteria > Enterobacterales > Enterobacteriaceae > Cedecea > Cedecea sp. AS113. The sequence goes on along the minus strand of NZ_JBBCMI010000006.1, from coordinate 180,125 downwards.
CAGCGCTAAGATTTTGGTGAACCGTAGCCGCCCGTCGTAGGGCGGCAGGCTGAACGTTTCGGGGTCAACCTCCAGGCTGAACTGCGGATCGTAGCCCTCGCTCAGATAAAGCCTGACGGCCTCCGGTTGACGAAAGCCGGTGGTGAGATAGATGCGGCTGTAGCCAGCCTGAAGGGCCAGGCGCTCCAGTTCGCGAACCACTCGTCCGGCCAGACCCTGCTTGCGCAGCGTACTTTTCGTCCAGATACGTTTGATCTCGGCGGTTTGCTGGTCGTAGGGCTTGTAGGCCCCGGTGGCAATAATTTCGCCCTCACGCTCCAGTACGATAAAAATACCCTGCGGCGGCAGATACCATTCGGTCAGCTCCACTTCGGCATCACGGGAGAAAAAATCCCCGTAGCGGGCGGCATACTCGCCAAACAGGCCGCTAATGATTGGCTGCAGCTCTGGCGCTTCCGGGGACAAAACGCGAAAATATTCGCTCATATACGCCTCCTCAATCGCCCAAACCGGCGGGGTTAACTTCCGAGGCTGGAATACGCTCCACGCCTTCGCCCCAGCGCTTTAAAACTTTGTCGTAGTCCCCCTGCTGAATCGCGCCGTTGAGCGCCGTCTGCACCGGTTCCACCAGGCCACTGCCTTTTTTCAGCGTCACCGCAATATGTGCCGCTTTTGGCCAGCCGCCGTCCACGCTGCCCACCAGCTTTGTTTTACCGGTGAGCGCCGCTTTCCATGCCCCGGTGACATTAGGCCCAAACCAGGCATCGGCTCGCCCGGACTGCAGCGCCAGCGTGAGCGCGGCATCGTCTTTGGTGTACACCGGCGTAAACGGCTTCAGCCCTTTTTTCTCGTTTTCCGCATTCCACGCCAGCAGGATCGCTTCTTGATTGGTGCCGGACCCAACGACGATGCGCAACCCGGCGATATCTTCCGCGTGGGTGAGCGATTTAATCGGGCTGCTGGACTTCACATAAAAGCCCAGCGAGTCTTTACGGTAGGTGGCAAAATCGAACTTCTCTTTGCGATCTTTGGTGACGGTAATATTGCTGATCGCGGCATCATATTTCCCGGAAGCTACGCCGAGCGGCCAGTCCTCCCAGGAGGTCGGGACCACGTTCAGCTCCAGCCCAAGGCTGTCGGCAACCAGGCGGGCAATGTCGACTTCGCTGCCTAGCAGGGTTTTATTGTCATCAGAAAAAACCGTCAGCGGCGGCGAATTGAGCGCCGCCACTGCCACGGTAAATTTACCGGGAACGGCAAATCGATAATCTTTAGGCAACTGCGCGATGGCCTGCGGATTTTTAGCGGTATTGATCGGCGCTTTGTTGGCTTCCAGGCTGACGCCGGTGCCGTTGATGGTCACGTCGTTCGCCCAGGTAAGCGGCGTCCACGCCAGCGCAATCGCCAGCAGCAGGGATGTTTTTTGCATCGTTTTTCTCTTTATTTGTTTTATTTGCCGTAGCGATTTTCGGGTTGCGCAAGGTCAAAGCTTTCGCGCAGCGTGATGCCGGGGTATTCGGTGCGGAACAGGCCGCGTGCCTGAAGGACCGGCACAACCTGCTCCACAAAACGCGGGAAGGTGTCCGGGGTGCCGCCCTGAATGATGAATCCGTCTGCCGCTCGCTCGTCAAACCACTGTTGCAGGCCGTCCGCCACCTGTTCCGGCGAACCGGAAAAACGCGGCCTTGGGCTGGCGGCTTCAAGCGCGACCTGGCGCAGGGTTAACCCGCGCTCCCGGGCGTTGCGTTTGATCTCATCGGTGGTGCTGCGGAAGCTGTTCTGGCCCAGATCGCCGATATCGGGAAAAGGCTCGTCCAGCGGGTACTGGCTAAAGTCATGGTGTTCGAAATAGCGGCCCAGGTAATTCAGGGCATCGCTGACGGAGACCAGCGCGGCGGTGGTTTGGTACTGCCGTTCAGCGTCTTTGGCATCCGTGCCAACGATGACGCTCACGCCCTGGAAGATGTGCAGCGAGTCAGCCCCACGGCCTTGCCCTTCCAGCTGGTTTTTCACATCCCGGTAAAAGGCTTTTGCCTCATCGAGCGATTCATGGTGAGTAAAAATGGCATCGGCATGTTTTGCCGCCAGCTTTTTGCCGTCTTCCGAGGCGCCGGCCTGGAACAAAACTGGTCTGCCCTGCGGCGTGCGGCCAATGTTCAGCGGCCCCACGACCTGGAAGAAATCCCCCTGATGATTGAGCGCGTGCAGCTTTTCAGGGGCGAAGAACTGCCCGCTTTCTTTATTGCGCACAAAAGCATCTTCTTCCCATGAATCCCAGAGCCCTTTTACGACGTCCAGGTATTCATCGGCGATGCGATAGCGCAGCGCGTGTTCAGGATGCTGGGTTCTGGAGAAGTTTTTAGCCGATCCTTCCAGCGGAGACGTGACCACGTTCCAGCCCGCACGGCCGTTGCTCAGATGATCGAGACTCGCAAACTGGCGCGCCGTGGTAAAAGGGTCGCTATACGACGTCGACAATGTCCCCACCAGGCCCAAATGCTTCGTCACGCTCGCCAGGGCAGATAATACCGTCAGCGGCTCAAAGCGATTTAAAAAGTGCGGGATAGATTTTTCGTTAATATAAAGTCCGTCGGCCACAAAGATAAAATCCAGCTTCCCCTCTTCCGCCTTGAATGCCGTTTGTTTGACGAACTCAAAATTGATACTGGCATCGGCTACCGCAGCAGGATGGCGCCAGGCCGACATATTTCCCGACGCGCCATGTAATATCGTACCCAGTCTTAATTGTCGTGTTGCAGACATGCCTTATCCTTATGCGGATCGTTAAAATCCGCCGTCGCTGATTAGAGTTAAAGTTGTTGTAGCGCCGATTGGGCTAACCGGGCGAAATAACGGGCTGCGGGTTCAATCAGTCTTTCATCGGGATCGAAGGCCGGATGATGAAGCCCATAGCGGCTGTCGCTGCCGATGCTGACAAACGCGCCGGGAATATGCTGGAGATAAACCGCAAAATCCTCGCCGCCCAGATGCAGATCGGCATGATGCGTGGCGTAACCTTCCGCGGCGGCAACTTCACTGGCAAAGGCTGCCCAGCGCTCATCGTTAACCAGCGCGTCAGGCCCCAAATGCCAGGTGACGTCAATTTCCGCCCCAAAGGCGCTGGCAAGACCGGCCGCAATCTCAATAACGCGAGCTTTAACCGCCTCTCGCACGCTGGCGCTGTGGGTGCGCAGCGTACCTTCCAGTTCAACGCTTTCCGGCAGCACGTTCCAGGTGTTACCGCCCGCAATACGGGTAATACTCAATACGGCTGAATCCAGCGTGTTGACCTCCCGGCTGGTGATACTTTGCAGCAGGGTAACTAATTGGCTGGCAAGCAATATCGCGTCTTTGCCTTCATGCGGGCGCGCCGCATGCGCGCCTTTGCCCCGCACCTGAATGACCAGCCGGTCAACGTTGGCATAGAACGGGCCGCCGCGTGTGGCAAACGCCCCGACAGGCAGGCCTGGCTCATTGTGCATGCCAAAAATGGCGGAGATCCCCTCCAGCACGCCGGCCTTGACCAGCGTGCTGGCCCCACCAAAACGCTCCTCTGCGGGCTGAAACAGGATGCGAACCCGGCCGTTAAGCTGCGCTTCGTTCTGTTTAAGCAACAGCGCCGCGCCCAGCATCACGCTGCTGTGAACGTCATGCCCGCAGGCGTGCATTACACCCGGATTCTGCGAACTAAAGGCCACGCCGCTGGCTTCTTCAATGGGCAGCGCGTCGATATCAGCCCGCAGCGCAATCGCGTTCTCGCCTTCGCCAATTTCCGCCACTACGCCGGTGTGTAGCGAATACGGCAGCAGGCGGATACCCGCGCTTTGCAGCCAGTCGCGGATGCGCGAGGTGGTTGCCACTTCTTCAAGGGATAATTCCGGGAACCGGTGCAGCTCGCGACGCCAGTCGATCAGTTGCTGAGCAAACGTCATACAGCCACCTCCGCAGCCGCATGGGCCTCGGCCAGCAGCTGCAGCGAAGCCAGACGTTCTGCTCCTTCTGCCACCGGCGTATCAATAATAAATTCATCAATGCCGTACTCTTCGTGCAGCGCCTGCAGCGCTTCCCGCACCGCTTCAGGCGTGCCTTTGAACAGCGAAGGTTCTCTTCGCGTCAGGCTTCGCAGCGTGCTGCCGGACTGGCGGGCAAAGCTGTGGGCCTGCTCTTCGCTTGCCACGCTCACGCGCTGGCCGTTTTCAAGCTCCACGCCCCAGATTTCCACCTGTCGGGCAAGCTCTTCCGCGCGGCCTGCATCCCGTGCCACGATAGCCTGTACGGCCACCAGCACATCGCGGCGGCTGTTCTTTTTCCAGTCAGTCACTACGTCGCGCAGCAGTGTTTTATCGCCGTTTAAATGGGCGGCAAAAACAAAGTTCCAGTCCAGGCTGGCCGCCAGCCTGGCGCTTTGCAGGCTGGCGCCTAATAAAAAACCTTCCGGGCGCTGGGCCGGTAGCGGCGTGGCGCGAACGCTTTCGTCCGTCGCGGGTTCACGTCGCGAGAGCCAGTCGTCGAGCTGCGTGAGCTGTTCATCGAAGCTGCCTTTTACCGACGGCGATTGCCCGTGCTGCAGCGCCTGCGTCGAGAGCGGCAAGCCCCCCGGCGCTTTACCGACGCCGAGATCGATGCGGCCAGGCGCAAGGGACGACAGCAGATTGAAGTTTTCGGCCACTTTGTAAGGGCTGTAATGCTGAAGCATCACGCCGCCGGAGCCCACGCGAATGCGGCGCGTCTGCCCGGCAATCCAGGCAATCAGCACTTCCGGCGAAGGGCTGGCAAGCTGGGGCGTGTTGTGGTGCTCGGCCAGCCAAAAGCGGTGATAACCCCAGGTCTCTGCCTGCTGCGCGAGATGCAGCGTACGGGCCAGGGCATCCGTCGCGCTGTCGTTGGGCGCAAGCGGGCTTTTATCCAGGATACTGATGCGATAAGACATAATGCAGGCTCATTGTTAAAAACATGCCTGCATTATTAAAAGCGGGAGACGGCGGTGAGAAACAATTAATTTACATTTAGACTTCTGAAATAGAGATAAACAAACTCACACGCCTGCCCAACTCTTTGCTACCGGGCGAATATTTTTGCGGGTAAGGGATCGTCAGGTAAAAAAAAGCCCCGCTGGATAAGCAGCGAGGCTTGGGTTCAACCGGGGAGATTAATCCCGGGCCTGCAGTTCAATAATATTTTGCTCAAGCCGATTAATCAGGCTGCTTAACAGCGCCTGCTCTTCGCGAGTAATACCCGACAGGATTTCTCCCCGCGTTTCGTTTATTACGCCTTCCATCTTTTCAATGATAGGCGCGGCCTGCTCGGTCAATTTAATCCGTTTTGCACGGCGGTCGTTTGCACAGGTTTTGCGTGAGATTAACCCTTTCTCTTCGAGTTGATCGAGCGTACGGACCAGTGATGGCTGCTCAATGCCGATCGCTTTAGCCAACTGAATCTGTGACTGATCTGGCGGCAGCTGATGAATATTATGCAGCGTTACCCAGTGTGTCTGTGTCAATTCCAGAGGTTTCAGGCGATGGTCAATCAGCGCACGCCAGATGCGTACCAGGCGGGCCAGATCCGAACCTAATGGCGATGGCGATTCCAATTTCATCTCCTTATAATTAGCTTGCTAACTTATTATACTGATTTTAGACTATTGTGCAGGCATTAATTGTTAAAAACAAATCCCTTACTTTCACTGAAGTTATGCAACCAGCTATACTTTTATTCTACATCTAAGTGAGGGGAAACGGCAGCCACCCCCGTTTTTTAAAGGATTATCACTACGTGAGTCTCACTTTTAGCCCGTCCGGTTTCCCGCTTCAGGATCTTGTGGTCGGGGCATCGGTCTACTTCCCTCCGCTGTTTAAGGCCGTGTTTGTCGGCTTTTTTATCTGGCTGATCGTCCACCGTTTGCTGCGCGACTGGATTTATTCCGGCGAAATCTGGCATCCCACGTTAATGGACTTATCCCTTTTCGCGCTGTCCGTCAGCGCCGGCATGGCTCTTTTGGTGATGTGGTAACGCAATGAATATCAAAACAATAAAATATTTTTCCACCCTCATCGTTTTTGCCGCCGCGCTGCTGGCAGGCTGGCTGTTATGGAACTATTACATGCAGTCGCCCTGGACGCGGGACGGCAAAGTGCGCGCCGAACAGGTGAGCATCACGCCGCAGGTGTCCGGCACCATCGTGACCCTGAACGTAAAAGACAACCAGTTTGTGAGTAAAGGCACTCCGTTGTTCACCCTCGACGCCACGCCTTACCACATTGCGGTGCTAAACGCCGAGGCGCAGCTGGCGAAGGCCCAGTCCGATCTGGCCAAAGCCAGCAACGAGGCGAACCGCCGCCAGAATCTGCCGCGCAACTATATTTCTGCCGAAGACATGGACACCGCCAACATTAACGTTAAAGCGATGCAGGCGGCAGTGAAAGTCGCCCAGGCCACGCTGGAGCAGGCGCAGTGGCAGCTTTCGCAAACTACAGTCACTGCCCCGGTAGACGGCTGGGTCACCAACCTGACCTCCCGCGTCGGGAACTACGCCAGCGAAGGCATGCCGGTCTTCGCGCTGGTGGACAGCCACTCGTTTTACGTGGTGGGCTATTTCGAAGAGACCAAGCTGCGCCGCATTCAGCCGGGTAATGCCGTGCAGATCGTGCTGTACAACGGCAACCAAAAGCTGAGCGGCAAAGTAGAAAGTATTGGCCGCGCGATCTACGACCAAAGCATCGAAAGCGACAGCGACCTGGTCCCGGACATTAAGCCGAACGTGCCGTGGGTTCGCCTTGCGCAGCGCGTGCCGGTGCGCATTAGCCTGGATGCCATTCCTGATGGCGTGACGCTGGTGTCAGGCACCACCTGCACCGTTAGCGTTCAGCCCTGATGAATCTCAGTTTTCTGGCGTGGCATAACACGCCGTGGGGAAAAGCCACTGGCGGGCAATGGTGCTATGCGCTGCGTAACGCCATTGCCATGGGCATGGCGCTGGCCATTGCCTACGGCCTGAATCTGGATGAGCCTTATTGGGCGATGACCTCCGCCGCCGTAGTGAGCTTCCCCACCGTTGGCGGCGTGATAAGCAAAAGTCTGGGGCGGATTGCGGGCAGTTTCATCGGCGCGGCAGCCTCGTTAATGATTGCCGGCAACGCGCTGAACGATCCCTGGCTGTTCACCTTCGCCATGGCAAGCTGGCTGGCGCTTTGTACTTGGGCCTCCAGTCATTTTCAGAATAACGTGGCCTACGCCTTCATGCTCGCCGGGTACACCGCCGCCATTATTGCCTTCCCGATGATCAATACCGTGGAATCAACGGAGCTGTGGGATATCGCCCAGGCACGCGTGTGCGAGGTGGTGGTCGGGATATTGTGCGGCGGCTTTATGATGATGGTGCTGCCCAGCACCTCGGACGGCAGCGCTCTGGTTAGCGCCCTGAAAAACATGCACGCCCGGCTGCTCGAACACGCCAGCCTGCTCTGGCAGCCGGAAACCACCGACGCCATTCGCACCGCGCATGAAGGGATTATCGGCCAGATCCTGACCATGAATCTGCTGCGTATTCAGGCTTTCTGGAGCCACTATCGCTTCCGCCGCCAGAACAACCTGCTGAACTACCTGCTTCACCAGCAATTGCGCCTGACCAGCGTGATATCCAGTCTGCGTCGGATGCTGCTCAACTGGCCGGAGGCACCCGCCAATATCTGGTCGGTGCTGGACAGCCTGCTGCGGGAGCTGGCCAAGCCCAACGCCGATAAATACACCGTTGCCCGGCTGCTGCAACACATCGCCCCTCATTCTCAGGACGATTATCGCCATCAGGCATTCTGGCACCGCCTGCGCTATTTCTGCTGGCTCTATCTCAACAGCAGCCGCTGGCTAAGAGAGCTGGAAAACGCCACGCCGGTATCAGTAATTACGCCGCCCGAAGCCCCGCCGCTGGCGCGCCATACCGACAATGCCGAAGCGCTGTGGAGTGCCGTGCGCACTTTTGCAACGATCGTCCTGACCGGCGCCTGGTGTATCGGTACCCAGTGGGAGTCCGGCGGCGGCGCGCTGTCCCTCGCCGCCATTAGCTGTGTGCTCTACTCTTCAGTCGCCTCGCCGCTCGGCTCGCTCACGCTGCTGATGCGGACCTTGCTTTGGCTGTCGCTGTTCAGTTTCCTGGTGAAATTTGGCCTGATGATTCAGGTCACCCAGCTGTGGCAGTTCCTTATTTTCCTGCTGCCGCTGCTGCTCACCATGCAGTTACTGAAACTCCAGCAGGCAAAGCGCGCCGCGCTTTGGGGGCAGCTCATTGTCTTTATGGGATCGTTTCTGTCGGTCAGCAACCCGCCGGTGTACGACTTTGCCGGGTTTATGAATGACAACCTCGCCAAAGTCCTCGGCGTGGGCATTTCATGGCTGGCTTTTTCGGTACTGCGCCCCAGCTCCGACACCCGCAGGAGCCGCCGCCATATCCGGGCGCTGCGGCGCGGGTTTATCGACCAGCTCAGCCGCAAACCGCAGCACAGCGAGAGTCAGTTTGAATCGCTGGTGTACCACCACATCAGCCAGCTTAGCAGTAGCAAAGAAGAGGCGGCCCGCCGCTGGCTTCTGCGCTGGGGCGTGGTGCTGCTCAACTGCTCGCACGTAGTCTGGCAGCTGCGCGGCTGGGAAACACGCTCCGACCCGCTGTCGATGGTCAGGGACGTTTGCCTGCACACGCTGCGGGATGTGATGAGTGAACGGGGTGTACTGCAAAGGCCGCTGGCGGAATCACTGAAAGAACTGCAAAGAATGTGCGACACGCTGTCGCATCATCACGACCCCGCGGCGCGGGAACTGGCGGGCATTATCTGGCGGCTTTACTGCTCGCTGTCCCAGCTGGAACAGGCACCGCCTGCCGGAACTCTGGCAGGCGGTCAGTAACGATCAAGGCACGTCGTAGCCGAGCGCGGCCTTACGAATGCGGAACCACTGCTGGCGAGTCATCTCCAGAGACAGAGAGTGAATGGCAGAGCGCACACGTTCGATTTTGCCAGACCCGATGATCGGCAGCGGGGAAGATGGCAGGCGCATCACCCAGGCATAAACCACCTGTTCGATGGTGTCGGCCCCAAGTTCTTCCGCCACTTTCTGCAGTTCGGCGCGCAGCGGCTGGAATTCATCGTCGTTAAACAGACGGCCGCCCCCAAGGCAGGACCACGCCATCGGACGAATGCGCAGCTGCTGGAGCTGGTCGAGCGTGCCGTCCAGCAGCAACGGCTGGTGCACCGGTGAAAGCTCAACCTGGTTTGTTGCCAGGGTGAACGGCAGGCGAGACTGCAGCAGGGAGAACTGCGCCGGGGTAAAGTTAGACACGCCGAAATGGCGCACCTTGCCGCTGTGATGCAGCGCGGTGAAGGCTTCCGCCACTTCGTCGGCGTCCATCAGCGGGTCCGGGCGGTGGATCAGCAGCAAATCCAGATAGTCGGTGGCCAGTTTTTTCAGCGAGCTTTCTGCACTGCTGATGATGTAATCGCGATCGGTAATGTAGTGGCCAAGAGCATTTTCTGGCTTCGCGGTGGTGGCGATACCGCACTTGGTGACAATCTCCATTTTACCGCGCAGATGTGGCACCAGACGCATCGCTTCGCCAAAGGCCGCTTCACAAGCGTACCCGCCGTAAATATCGGCGTGATCCGCCGTGGTGATCCCCATCTCAACGTGCTCTTCAATAAAGCTCGCCAGCTCGCGCGGGGACATGTTCCATTCCATCAAACGCCAGTAGCCCATCACCAGGCGTGAAAACTCCGGGCCCTGCGGGGCAATCGTAATACGCTGTACCATAAAAAAATCACCTCAAAAAAGGAAAAAATCTTCCCCGAGTATAACGGCGGTGAATGATTAAAACAGTGAGGGCTGCTCAGGTTCTTCAGGAGAATTTGGCTTGTTTGCTCGTAACTTGCGCAATAAGCGCTGGCGGCAGAGGCGCAGCACGTCCTGCTTTTGGGCGTCGCTCATTTGCTGCCACTGGAAACGCTCGTCCCGGCTGCGCATACAGCCACGGCAAAAGCCGCGTTCATCCGACTGGCAGATCCCGCGGCAGGGGCTTTGAATGGGGAAGAACTCTAGCTGCTCAGACACTAACCCGCCTCATTAACGACTTTGCATCAATTGAAGCCTGAGTCTGTCCCGGATGCAAGCGGGGCGGCTAAAAAATCGCCTCTCGACTGAAAGCGGCTGAAAATTAAGGTTCAACTAATCTTCTCTCTCCAGGATAGCGCATATTCAGTTTTGTATTCACGGCTTATATGAACCTTTTAAAAAAGTTACAGTGTAACGATGCGCAACTTAACCTCTGCTGCGCATTTTTCTTTACGCTGATCAATTCTCTTTTTATCCACCGCAGCTGGCAGCTAATTGCCCCGGACTCGCTCCATAGCTGGCTGTTTGCCGCTTCGGTGCCGGTGGTACTGTTCTGCGGCTGGCTAATGATTTTCAGCGTGGTGAACCTGCCCTGGCTGCGCAAACCCGTGCTGGTGCTGCTGGTCATAGGCTGCGCTGCCAGCAACTATTTTATGTTCACCTACGGCGCCGTCATTGATAAAAACATGATGGCCAACGTGTTTGAAACAGATTCCCAGGAAGCCACCGCGCTGGTTACGCCGCAGCTGGTCAGCTGGCTGGCCTTGCTGGGTATTATCCCCGCCCTGTTGCTTTCCCTGGTGAAGGTTCAGCCGGCGCGCTGGTGGCATACCGTGCTGACTCGCCTGGTCGGCATTCTCGCCGGACTGCTGGTGATAATCCTCATCGCCGCCGTGTTTTACAAAGACTACGCTTCGCTGTTCCGGAACAATAAAAGCGTGGTGAAAATGGTCACGCCCGCAAACTACATCAGTGCCATTAGCCGCTACAGCAAAGAACGCTGGTTTGCCGGGGATCAGACGCTGATTAAAATTGGCGAAGACGCGCAAAGAGGCCCGCTGATTAAACAGCAGCCGAAGAAAACGCTGGTGGTGTTGGTCGTCGGTGAAGCCTCAAGAGCCGAGAACTATTCGCTGGGCGGCTATGGGCGTGAGACCAATCCTCAGCTCAAAAAACAGGGCGTGATTTACTTCCAGAATGCCTCGTCCTGCGGGACGGAAACCGCGGTTTCTGTGCCCTGTATGTTCTCAGTGATGCCGCGTAAAACCTACGATGCGGATCTCGCCCGGCACCAGGAAGGCCTGCTGGACGTATTAGCCCACGGCGGCGTGAACGTGCTGTGGCGGGATAACGACGGCGGCTGCAAAGGCGCCTGCGACCGTGTTCCGCATACGGATATGACCCAGTGGAAGCTGGACGTTTACTGCAAAGACGGCGCCTGCTTTGACGATGCGCTGCTCCACCGCCTGGACAATGTTCTCGACGGCCTGCAGCGGGATACCGTCCTGGTGCTGCATCTGATGGGCAGCCACGGGCCGGCTTATTACCAGCGCTATCCGGCCAGCTTTCGCCGCTTCACCCCCACCTGCGACAGTAATCAAATTCAGGACTGCGACCGCCAGGCGCTGATTAACACCTACGACAATACTATCCTGCACACCGACGACGTGCTGAGCCGCACTATCGACAAGCTGAAACAGCATCAGGATAAACTGAATACGGCGCTGGTTTACCTGGCCGATCACGGGGAATCTCTCGGGGAAAGCGGGATTTACCTGCACGGTACGCCGTATATGCTCGCGCCTTCGCAGCAGACACATATCCCGCTGCTGTTCTGGCTGTCACAGGATTACCAGCGAAGCTTTGCGCTGGACAGCGAGTGCCTGGCCAATAAGGCCGCCAGCGACGCCGTGTCCCAGGACAATTTGTTCTCAACCCTACTCGGTATGATGAATATTCATACCTCGGTTTATCAAAAAGATACGGATATTCTTGCCGACTGCCGCAGGCGCTAATGGGATGGCGATCACAAAAAAGTGGCCGCTCCCTCTTGCATTAGACTGACTGGTCTACTACATTTGAGCGCATGAATCGACATCCTGAACACGACACTCGCGAACATCTCCTCGCCATTGGCGAGCGGCTGTGCCTTGCCCGGGGCTTTACCGGCATGGGGTTAAGCGAATTGTTGCGCACCGCAGAAGTGCCCAAAGGCTCTTTCTACCACTACTTCCGCTCAAAAGAAGCGTTTGGCGTGGCAATGCTGGAGCGCTATTACCAGGCTTCTAATCTGCGCGTGGCGGAACACTTTTCGCACGGTGAAGGCAATTATCGCCAGCGCCTGCTGAAGTGGTACCAGGATATGCTGAGCTACTTCTGCCAGAGCGGAAACCTGAGTAACTGCCTGATAGTGAAACTTTCAGCAGAAGTCTGTGATCTTTCGGAAGATATGCGTGGCGCGCTGAATAACGGCGGCTCACAGCTAATCTCTCTGCTTGCTGATGCCCTGGAGAAAGGCCGCAGCGAAAAAAGCCTGCGCTTTGAAGGCGAAGCGCTCGAGCAGGCCATGGTGCTGTACTCGCTGTGGGTAGGCGCCAGCCTGCAGGCAAAAATTTCCCGCAGCGCGCTGCCGCTGGAAAGCGCGCTGGCACACGTAAGAATCCTATTGGCAGAACCTGTCGCCTGACAGGTTTTTTATTTACTGAATTACTAGACGACCGGTCTACTTGAGGAAACACCATGTCAGCAGATAAACTGTTTACGCCGCTCAAAGTTGGCGCTATTACCGTACCAAACCGTATCTTTATGGCTCCGCTGACGCGCCTGCGCAGTATTGAGCCAGGGGATATCCCAACCCCGCTGATGGGCGAATATTACCGCCAGCGCGCCAGCGCCGGGCTTATCATCAGCGAAGCAACCCAGATGTCCGCCCAGGCTAAAGGCTACGCCGGCGCTCCGGGCCTGCACAGCGAAGAGCAAATCGCCGCGTGGAAAAAAATCACCGCTGGCGTGCACGCTGAAAAAGGCCACATGGCGGTGCAGCTGTGGCACACCGGCCGTATTTCCCACTTTACCCTCCAGCCAGGCCAGCAGGCTCCGGTCGCGCCTTCCGCGCTGAGTGCCGGGACCCGTACCTCCCTGCGTGACGAAAACGGCAACGCCGTTCGCGAAGATACTTCCATGCCTCGCGCGCTGGAACTGAACGAAATTCCGGGCATCGTGGATGACTTCCGCCAGGCAATTGGCAATGCACGTGACGCCGATTTTGACCTGGTTGAGCTGCACTCTGCTCACGGCTATCTGCTGCACCAGTTCCTGTCTCCTTCTTCTAACCACCGTACCGACGAATATGGCGGCAGCCGCGAGAACCGCGCTCGCCTGGTGCTGGAAGTGGTTGATGCCGGGATCAAAGAATGGGGTGCCGACCGCATCGGGATCCGCGTATCACCGATTGGCTCCTTCCAGAACGTGGACAACGGCCCGGACGAAGAGGCTGACGCGCTGTACCTGATTGAAGAGCTGGGCAAACGCGGCATTGCTTATCTGCATATGTCCGAGCCGGACTGGGCCGGTGGCGAACCGTACACCGAGGCATTCCGTGCCAAAGTCCGTGAGCGTTTTAGCGGTGTGATCGTTGGCGCTGGCGCCTATACCCCGGAGAAAGCGGAAGATCTGATCGGCAAAGGCCTGATCGACGCCGTCGCGTTTGGCCGTTCGTTCATTGCCAACCCGGACCTGGTCGCTCGTCTGCACAAAAATGCCGAGCTGAACCCACAGCGCCCAGAGTCCTTCTATGGCGGCGGCGCGGAAGGCTACACCGACTACCCAACGCTGTAACTCCGCAGTACCTTTCATTGATAGCGGCGCGCAAACGCCGCTATACTCAACGACTCCAGAAATAACTGTCTCATTCGACGAGGATTTTATGCGTCTACTTCATACCATGCTGCGCGTTGGCGACCTGCAACGCTCCATCGAGTTTTACACCAAAGTGCTGGGCATGAAACTGCTGCGTACCAGCGAAAACACCGAGTACAAATACTCTCTCGCGTTTGTCGGCTATGGCGATGAAAGCGACACGGCGGTTATCGAACTGACCTATAACTGGGGCGTGGACAGCTATGAGCTGGGCACCGCTTACGGCCACATCGCGCTGAGCGTGGATAACGCCGCAGACGCCTGTGAACGCATTCGCAATAACGGCGGCAACGTGACCCGTGAAGCCGGCCCGGTAAAAGGCGGCACCACCGTTATCGCTTTTGTTGAAGATCCGGACGGTTACAAAATCGAGCTGATCGAAGAGAAGCACGCGGGCAAAGGCCTGGGTAACTGATTTTCAGGCGATTAGCGTCAAACAAGGGGCGTGTTGTGCGCCCTGATGGTTGCTAACTAAAGAGGGAAAAAGCGTGGTTTTTCCCTCTTTGTGGTTAACAGATGAAAATCAATGAATTGATTTTTCTGGTTTATTTCATAATGACTTCGGGCCGCCTCTCCTATTATTGGGGAGTTATCCACACCCTGAAGGCGCAGGTTGTGCGGCCTTTACTGCAACACTCCCCGAAATTTGCCATAATGCGCGCTGCATTTTCCCCGTATTAAGAGAAGCTGATGTCAGACAACACGCAATTGCATGGCCTGTGCGACCGTTTTCGTGGTTTTTATCCGGTAGTGATCGACGTTGAAACCGCAGGTTTTAACGCTAAAACCGATGCGTTACTGGAAATCGCCGCCGTTACCCTGAAGATGGATGAAGACGGCTGGTTATCCCCCGACGAAACGCTGCACTTCCATGTCGATCCGTTTGAGGGCGCGAACCTGCAGCCTGAAGCCCTGGCGTTCAACGGTATTGACCCGCATAACCCCCTGCGTGGTGCCGTCAGCGAATACGATGCCCTGCACGCGATTTTCAAAACCGTGCGAAAAGGCATTAAAGACAGCGGCTGCAGCCGGGCGATTATGGTGGCGCACAACGCCACGTTCGACCACAGCTTTATGATGGCGGCGGCAGAGCGAGCCTCTTTGAAACGCAACCCGTTCCACCCGTTTGTGACGTTTGATACCGCGGCCCTGAGCGGCCTCGTACTGGGGCAAACCGTGCTGGCCAAAGCCTGCATCGCCGCAGGCCAGAAGTTTGACAGCTCGCAGGCCCACTCCGCCCTGTACGACACCGAGCAAACCGCCCTGCTGTTCTGCGAAATAGTCAACCGTTGGAAGCGCCTCGGCGGCTGGCCGCTGCCGCTGGCCGACGAACCGGAATCTGAAGCATAAAAAAAGCGACCTGAGGGTCGCTTTTTTACTGGCTGGCGAAATTATTCTGCGCCTGGCTCTTCAGATTTATGCTTCTCTGCGGTCTCTTTGATCAGCGCCTGCAGTTCGCCGCGCTGGTACATCTCGATGATGATGTCGCAGCCGCCGACCAGCTCACCGTCCACCCACAGCTGCGGGAACGTTGGCCAGTTAGCGTATTTTGGCAGCTCAGCACGAATGTCCGGGTTCTGCAGAATATCCACATAGGCGAAACGCTCACCGCAGGCGGACAGCGCCTGAACGGCCTGAGCGGAGAAGCCGCAGCTCGGCAGCTTCGGGGAACCTTTCATATAGAGAAGAATCGGGTTCTCAGCGATCTGGCGTTGAATTTTTTCAATAGTGCTCATTGTCTTGCTTCCTCAAACCTTGATACGGCAATAGCCTGCCATTGTAGCCAGTTGCGCCCCGGGCAGAAAACACCATTTTTATCAGGGTTTCTCTTTCCCCCGCCTGGCGCGCAAACATACCTTAAGAATAACACTTTTACGGCGCGCGAAAATGAGCAATTTGCTTCATTCAAGATCAATTAAACAGCGGATAACACCCTGGAATGGCTAATTTTTTAGCTATAGCTTACACTTTTGACCGTTAAATAGTATTTGCCTATTAACATTATCGGCTTTTATGCATTAGAATCGTCGGGTTTCGCAAAAATCATACGCAGGCATGATGGTTAGCATCGTGTCTTCATTTATCAGGGGATTGACGAGTGGCGCGGATAAATAAAATCTCTATCACGCTATGTGCTCTGCTATTTGCTTTGCCCTATACACCTTTGGCGCAGGCGTCCGAGCACGCCCGCCATCCTGTTGCACAAAAAGGCCATCCGGCCAAGACAACAACCAGTAAAAGCAACAAGGGCAAAGAAAAAGCAAAACCGAAGGTCAGCACAGCCTCCACAAAGAAGTCCGGTAAAAAAACAACCTCACCGGCGAAAGCCAAAGTGGCAAAACACACCACCTCAGGCAAAAGCAGCACCCTCGCTAAAACTAGCAGCAAAAAAACCTCGCAGAAATTAGCCCTACAGCCAGCCTCAGCCACCGTTGCCTACACTGAAAAATGCACTCATCGTAAAGGGCATAAAAAGCAGTGCGTTAAGGTGAAGTCGGAAAAAAATCTGACCATCGCGCAGGCGCATAAAGTGCGCGTGCAGAAAGCGCAAAAAACGGCCATGAACAAGCTGATGGGGCAAATTGGAAAACCGTATCGCTGGGGAGGTACTTCCCCACGCACAGGTTTCGACTGCAGCGGGCTGATTTATTACGCTTATAAAGATCTGGTGAATATCCGTATTCCACGCACCGCCAATGAAATGTATCACCTGCGCGATGCCTCCTCCGTTGACCGCGGCGAACTGGAAAGCGGTGACCTTGTGTTCTTCCGTACCCAGGGCCGTGGCACCGCCGATCACGTTGGCGTCTACGTTGGCAACGGGAAGTTTATTCAGTCCCCGCGCAGCGGCCGCGATATTCAGATCACCTCCCTGAGCGAAGATTACTGGCAGCGCCATTACGTGGGCGCCCGCCGGGTCATGACGCCAAAAACTATTCGTTAATCTTATCGCGCCCTTTCGGGCTAATCAGACTGATTAAAATATTAACAGCCCGGCACGGGCTGTTTTATTTTGTTGTTTCATTGCGCTTTTTTGCACTCTCGTAATTTGCTAACCTTATAACCACACAAAATGTAGTTATATTGTGAAGCAAAATAACAAGGAGTGAAGCCATGTCGTTCGAACTACCCGCCCTGCCCTATGCCAAAGATGCGCTGGCACCGCATATCTCAGCCGAAACACTCGAATACCATTACGGCAAACATCACCAGACCTACGTCACTAACCTGAATAATCTGATCAAAGGCAGCCCGTTTGAAGGTAAAACGCTGGAAGAGATCGTGACAGGATCTGACGGCGGGATCTTCAATAACGCGGCCCAGGTCTGGAACCATACGTTCTACTGGCACTGCCTGGCGCCGAATGCCGGCGGGGAGCCGACCGGTGACGTGCTGGCAGCCATCAACCACGCTTTTGGCAGCGTGGAAGCCTTTAAAAAGCAGTTCACCGAAGCGGCCATCAAAAACTTCGGCTCCGGCTGGACATGGCTGGTGAAAAATAGCGACGGCAGCCTGGCTATCGTCTCGACCTCTAACGCAGGTACCCCATTAACAACCGGAGCAAAACCGCTGCTGACCGTGGACGTATGGGAACATGCTTACTACATCGATTACCGCAACGCGCGCCCGGTTTATCTCGACCACTTCTGGGCGCTGGTCAACTGGGAATTTGTTGCGCAAAACCTGGCGGGCTGATTTTTAGCGGTTAACCACGAAGGAGGGAAGCAACGCTTTTCTTCTATATACGAGAAGGGCCGCGAAAGCGGCCCTTTGTAAATCAGTGCAGGACGGCGGTTAGCGCCCCGGCAACAATCAGACTCAGTACGATAACCGTAGTCACCACGGAAAACTTCAGATCGGTACTCATCGTAAGCTCCTTTTATTTCCCTACAAAGTGTATGTGGGGTGATTTTCCCACAATTAGCGATAAAAATCCTGCTGGATTTGCACAGATATCGGTTTTCCCTCTTCCACTTTGCCCCGGGATAAGCCAAAATCCTTCGCTAATTTACCGCGTATCGCCCGGCAACGCCCTCCTCCCGCTGTATGTCGCATCCCCGACAGGCCTGCAACCAACGTGTTGCCCCAGGAGTTAGCGAAGGCAAACGTTTAACACATGAGTTATCAGGAGTTTACGATATGGTCTGGAGTGACATCTAATGGCAACGATTAAGGACGTAGCGAAGCGCGCAAACGTTTCCACTACCACTGTGTCACATGTCATTAACAAGACCCGTTTTGTGGCGGAAGAGACACGCAACGCCGTCTGGGCAGCCATCAAAGAGCTGCACTATTCGCCTAGCGCCGTGGCTCGCAGCCTGAAGGTCAACCACACCAAATCCATCGGCCTGCTTGCCACCTCAAGCGAAGCCCCTTATTTTGCGGAAATTATTGAATCCGTTGAGAACAGCTGTTTCGCCAAGGGCTACACCCTGATTCTGGGCAACGCGCACAACAACTTTGAAAAGCAGCGCGCATACCTGTCCATGATGGCGCAAAAACGCGTGGATGGGCTGCTGGTCATGTGTTCCGAATACCCTGAGACACTGCTTTCAACCCTGGAAGAGTACCGCCATATTCCGATGGTGGTGATGGACTGGGGCGAAGCTCGTGCGGACTTTACCGATTCCGTGGTCGATAACGCCTTCCACGGCGGCTACCTTGCGGGCCGCTACCTGATTGAACGTGGCCATCGCGATATCGGTGCTATTCCGGGTCAGCTGGAGCGAAATACCGGCGGCGGCCGCCATGCAGGGTTCCTGAAGGCGCTTGAAGAAGCCAATATCAAAGTGCCGGATAACTGGGTGGTTCAGGGTGATTTCGAACCAGAGTCTGGTTATCGCGCCATGCAGCAACTGCTTAACCAGCCGCATCGCCCTACCGCCGTTTTCTGCGGCGGCGATATTATGGCGATGGGTGCAATTTGCGCCGCAGACGAAATGGGGCTGCGCGTGCCGCAGGACATTTCTATCATAGGCTACGACAACGTGCGCAACGCCCGCTATTTCTCTCCGGCGCTGACCACAATCCACCAGCCGAAAGAGCGCCTGGGCGAAACGGCGTTTAACATGCTGCTCGACCGCATCATTAATAAGCGCGAAGAGTCGCAGACGATTGAAGTCCATCCTCGTCTGATTGAACGCCGCTCGGTGGCCGACGGCCCGTTCCGCGATTACCGCCGCTAAGCCTCTTCGGGGGCCGGGAATATGTTACCCGGCTCCTGCAACCACTCCTGATTCATCGTCTCACTGTCACCCAAATAGTCCAGCAGCCAGCTCAAAGCGGGCGAAGCATCGTCCTGCCGCCAGGTTAAGCAGCAGGCCGCGTCCGGGAATGGATTCTCCAGCATCAGCTCTTTCCAGTCGCCCCTGACGAGCCACGGCTGGGCAATGTGCGTCGGCACCATACCAATGCATAATCCCGCCGTCAGGCAATCCGCCCCCGACGCCCAGTCCGGCACCACCACGCGGCGTTGGTTGTCCAGCAGCCAGGTAATGCGCTTGGGTAACGAACGGGATGTGTCTTCCAGCACAAGGGATGGCCAGGGACGAATGTCATCATCCAGAATGATACCTTCCCGTTGCGCAAGCGGATGGTCAGCGGAAACCACGCAGCGCCAGCTTAGCGCCCCCATGTCCCGAAATGCGTAACGCCCCCCGACCGGGATAGCCTGCGTGGCGCCAATCGCCGCCTCAACTCGCCCGTCGGCAAGCGCATCCCACACGCCGTTGAACACTTCCTGGGAAATCCTTAACTCGATATCCGGGAAATGACGATAAAAATCCAGCACCAGCTGGCGAGTACGATCAGGTTTAACGATATTGTCTACCGCAATGGACAGGTGCCCACGCCAGCCGTTGGCTATCTGCTGGCACTGCTGGCGCGTTGCCATCATTTTTTTGATAACAGACCGACCTTCTTTGAGAAAAAACGCCCCGGCGGCGGTCAGCTCAACGTCCCGATGACGCCGTTCAAACAGCGGCACGGCCAGCCACTCTTCAAGCTGACGCACCGTGTAGCTAATGGCAGAAGGCACGCGATGCAGCTCCTGGGCTGCACCGCTAAAGCTGCCGTTTCGCGCCACGGCATCAACCACTTCCAGCGAATATTCAGACCACATATTTCTGCCTGCAAAAAAATTGAATGCAATTTGCAAATATTAGCGTTTCACAAGCGGTTTTGCACTCCGTAGACTCCTGCCCCGTTAACCTGCTATCAAAATCAAGAGTGAAATATGCAACCATCAAAGGGATTTCTTATCTGGCTTGCGGGGCTGAGCGTGCTGGGTTTCCTGGCCACCGACATGTACCTGCCCGCCTTTGCCGCCATTCAACAAGATCTGGGTACCACCGCCTCCGCCGTGAGTGCCAGCCTGAGCCTGTTCCTCGCCGGCTTTGCTTTTGCCCAGCTAATCTGGGGCCCGCTTTCCGACCGCTTCGGGCGTAAACCTGTGCTGTTGATTGGCCTGGCCATGTTTGCCGCCGGCTGTATCGGAATGCTTTGGGTGCAGGATGCCACCACGCTGCTGGTGCTGCGCTTTGTTCAGGCCGTGGGCGTTTGCTCAGCCGCCGTTAGCTGGCAGGCCCTGGTGACTGATTATTATCCCGCCAACCGCGCTGGCCGCATTTTTGCCACCATCATGCCGCTGGTCGGGCTTTCTCCGGCGCTGGCCCCGCTGCTCGGCAGTTGGCTGCTGAACCATTTTGAATGGCAGGCTATTTTTGCCGTGCTGTTCGCCGTCGCTTTGCTGCTGATGATCCCCACGCTGCGCCTCAAGCCCCGGACTCAGCACCACGGGCAAACCGAAGACAATAAAGTCAGCTTCTTCTCTTTATTACGTTCCCGCGTTTACGGTGGCAACGTGCTGATTTACGCCGCCTGTTCCGCCAGCTTTTTCGCCTGGCTTACCGGCTCGCCATTTATTCTGAATGAGATGGGCTACAGCCCCGCGGCGATTGGCCTGAGCTACATGCCGCAGACTGTCGCTTTCCTGGTTGGTGGCTATGGCTGCCGCAGCGCGCTGCAAAAGTGGAGTGGCAAACAGCTACTTCCGTGGCTGCTGGCGCTGTATACCCTGAGCGTGGTCGCCACCTGGGGCGTGGCGGTGAGCGGCCATGCTGATCTGACGCTGCTGCTTATTCCGTTCTGCGTGATGGCCGCGGCGAACGGCGCCATCTACCCTATCGTGGTGTCCTCGGCCCTGCTGCCTTTCCCGCAGGCAACCGGGAAAGCCGCAGCCCTGCAAAACACCCTGCAGCTTGGGCTTTGCTTCCTGGCAAGCTTAATGGTTTCCTGGCTGATCACTACGCCGCTGCTGACCACCACCAGCGTGATGCTGGCGACAGTCCTGCTTGCTGGTCTGGGCTATGCCCTGCAACACGCAGCCCAACGCGAAGCACCCAACAAGGGCCACAGCGAGCTGTCCCGCGCACAGTAACCTGCATGATAATGTGAATGTTGTGTGATTAGCTTGCTAACAATATTCCATTGAACCCTCAATTAAACGGGCTTATAGTAATTGCGGTTCTACGATAAGCCTTATCAATTTTATTTTGCGGAAGCCGGAGCGCTTCCGTTTTTCCATGGATGGCCTTTCAGTAAGGGAGAATCCCCCCTTTCTCTGTTCTACGTCGGATATCAGGCACGCGGAATTTTCCGTGAGAGTTCTCACAAGCCGGGAATAGCGTCTACGCTGTTTTAAGGTTCTGATCACAACAAGGTGATGGAGAAGCTATGAGTTCATCGTGTATAGAAGAAGTGAGCGTACGAGATAACGAATGGTATCGTATCGCAAATGAAATGCTGAGCCGGGCAGGTATCACCCTCAACGGCCCAAACCCCTTTGATATTCAGGTCAAAAACCCGAACTTTTTTAAACGCGTTCTGCAGGAAGGTTCTCTCGGCCTTGGCGAAAGCTATATGGACGGCTGGTGGGAATGCGAACGGCTGGATATCTTTTTCACTAAAGTCCTGCGTGCCGGGCTGGAAAACCAACTCCCCCACCATTTCAAAGATACCCTGCGCATTGCGGCGGCAAGACTGGTTAACCTGCAGTCTAAAAAACGCGCATGGATAGTCGGGAAAGAGCATTACGATCTTGGCAACGATCTGTTCAGCCGGATGCTGGACAAGCACATGCAATACTCCTGCGGTTACTGGAAAGACGCGACAAATCTCAGCGACGCTCAGGATGCCAAGCTCAAAATGATCTGCGAAAAGCTGCAGCTGAAACCCGGTATGAAGCTGCTGGATATCGGCTGCGGCTGGGGCGGTCTGGCCGAGTTTGCAGCACGCAACTATGGCGTATCCGTCTTTGGTGTGACTATCTCAGCAGAACAGCAAAAAATGGCGCAGGCGCGTTGCAAAGGCCTGGATGTCACCATCCTTTTACAGGACTACCGCGACCTGAACGAACAATTTGACCGCATTGTTTCCGTCGGCATGTTTGAGCACGTCGGGCCTAAAAATTATGCCACCTACTTTGACGTTGCCGACCGCAACCTCAAGCCGGACGGCATTTTCCTGCTACACACAATAGGTTCTAAAAAGACCGACAATAATGTCGATCCGTGGATCAATAAGTACATTTTCCCTAATGGCTGCCTGCCGTCGGTGCGGCAGATTGCCGAGGCCAGCGAACCGCATTTTGTGATGGAAGACTGGCACAACTTCGGCGCCGACTATGACAAAACGCTGATGGCCTGGCACGAGCGTTTTCTGGCAACCTGGTCAGAAATCGAAGGCAACTATTCTGAGCGCTTTAAAAGGATGTTTAGCTACTACCTGAATGCCTGCGCCGGCGCTTTCCGGGCGCGCGACATTCAGCTCTGGCAGGTTGTTTTCAGCCGGGGCATTGAGCACGGCCTGCGCGTACCCCGTTAAAACAGACCCGGTGAATGCCGGGTTTTCTTCTTTGCAATTGTCTCTCTTTGCGCACCAATGTGATTAACCTCACAGGTTTAGCCCTGCCTGCGCTTAGCGGCTTGATCTGCTTAACAGATATCATTTCCTGGGATGGAAACCGGTTTCATCAATCACAGACAATCTGGGCATTAGCCGCATCAATGATTGCCTGTCGGAGATGGCAGGTCAGACCGTGAGGACAACGATGAAATACGCATTTCCTGAGCATTTCTGGTGGGGCAGCGCAGCCTCCGGCCCACAAACCGAGGGCGAAGCGCTGAACTTTGGCAAATCTGAAACCATCTGGGACCGATGGTTCGCCGAGCAGCCTAACCGTTTCCACCACGGCGTCGGGCCGCAAAACACCTCAACTTTTTATCAGCGCTGGAAGCAAGACATCGCCCTGCTGAAAAAGCTCAATCACAATACTTTCCGCACCTCCATTTCCTGGGCTCGCCTGATTCCCGAGGGCACGGGTGAAGTCAACCCGCTGGCGGTTGAGTTCTATAACCAGGTGATTGACGAACTGTTGGCTCAGGGCATTAAGCCATTTATCAACCTGTACCACTTTGATATGCCCATGGTGATGCAGGAAAAAGGCGGCTGGGAAAGCCGTGAAGTGGTTGATGCCTATGCCGCCTACGCCAATACCTGTTTCGAGCTTTTCGGCGATCGCGTGAAGCACTGGTTTACCTTCAACGAGCCGGTTGTTCCGGTTGAATGCGGCTACCTCTATGACTACCACTACCCTAACGTGGTGGATTTCAACCGCGCGGTGACCGTCGCTTACCACACCATGCTTGCCCACGCTAAAGCGGTCAAAGCTTACCATGCCCGCAGCGATGACGGCCAGATTGGCATCATTCTCAACCTGACGCCATCTTACCCTCGTTCGCAAAACCCGGCTGACGTAAAGGCCGCCAACCTGGCCGACCTGATGTTTAACCGCAGTTTCCTCGACCCGGCACTGCGCGGTGAATATCCTGCTGAGCTGGTCGCGTTCCTGAAAGAGCACGATAAACTTCCGGCCTGTCAGCCTGAAGACAAAGCCCTGCTCGCTGCGGGCGTCGTAGACTTACTGGGGATTAACTACTACCAGCCGCGCCGCATTAAGTGTCGCGACACGCTGGTTAACCCGGAAAGTCCGTTTATGCCGGAGTGGTTCTTTGAGTCCTACGAAATGCCGGGTCGCAAAATGAACCCTTATCGTGGCTGGGAAATCTACGAGCGCGGGATCTACGATATTCTCACCAATCTGCGTGAAAATTACGGCAACCCGGCCTGCTATATTTCAGAAAACGGCATGGGCGTCGAAAACGAACAGCGCTTTATCGACAACGGCCAAATCAACGATGATTACCGGATTGATTTCGTTCGTGACCACCTGAAGTGGCTGCATAAGGGCATCAGCGAGGGCAGCAACTGCCTTGGTTACCACATGTGGACATTTATCGATAACTGGTCATGGTGCAACGCCTACAAAAACCGCTATGGCTTTGTGTCGCTGGATCTTAATACCCAGCAGCGCACGATTAAGAAAAGCGGCGAGTGGTTTATGAAAACTGCAGTCGAAAACGGGTTTAACGAAGAAGATTAATCCTGGTTAAGAACGAGAAACGGGGCCAACTGGCCCCGTTTTTTATGGCTGAAGAATGTTTATTCGCTAGCGGGAATCGCCGCTGCTATTGCCGCTTCACGGCTAGCCAGCACGCGTTCAACGGTGTCGACAATTGCCTGGGTCTGCGGGTCAATTTCAATGTTCACGCGCTGCCCCAGTTTTTTAGCACCAAGCGTAGTGCGCTCCAGTGTTTCAGGGATCAGATGCACGCAAAAACGCGTGGCGGTCACCTCGCCCACCGTCAGGCTGATCCCGTCGATGCCCACATAACCTTTATAAAGGATATATTTCATCAGGGTCTTATCCTGAATCTTAAACCAGATTTGGCGGTTATTTTCTGAGGTCAGGATTTTTGAAATTTCGGCCGTGGTCATAATATGACCCGACATTAAATGTCCGCCGATTTCGTCATTAAATTTAGCAGCACGCTCAACGTTCACGCTGTCGCCCACGCTTAGCTCACCGAGGTTGGTGATGCGCAACGTCTCTTTCATCAAATCAAAGCTAACGTGATTGCCGTTGATTTCGGTTACCGTCAGGCAGCAGCCGTTATGCGCCACCGAAGCCCCGGTTTCGAGGTCTGGCAGCATTTCAGTCGGCATATCAATAACGTGGGTGCGGAAATTCGGTTTCTCATCGATGGAAATCAGGGTCGCCGTGCCCTGCACAATACCTGTAAACATCTAAAAACTCCTGGCAATTCGCAGACGGTAACGCTACCGCCATTAACAGACATTTTCGCACTTTAACAGTTGGAAAATCAGCTTGCCAGTGCGGGGCGTGCGCTGGCTCTATTTTTGACTGGCGTATAAATAAACTCCCGCTACAATAGACTGGTTATTTCCCCAGTTCATCTTCTTGCTGCCTGTTTTGGCGGCTTTTTTAGTCTCTCATACATATAAAAATAATCAGGTGTAATCATGCAGAAGTACCTCATCGAAGCTCGCCAGCTCCTTGCCCTGGCGATACCTGTCATCATCGCGCAGGTCGCTCAAACTGCAATGGGATTCGTCGATACCGTGATGGCCGGCGGCTACAGCGCTACCGACATGGCCGCCGTGGCGATCGGCACCTCCATCTGGCTGCCCGCTATTCTGTTCGGCCACGGGCTGCTATTGGCCTTAACGCCAACCGTTGCGCAACTCAACGGTTCGGCGCGACGTGACCGCATTGCGCACCAGGTTCGCCAGGGGTTCTGGCTGGCTGGCATGGTTTCCGTGCTGGTGATGGTGGTGTTGTGGAACGCGGGCCATATCATTCACGCTATGCACAATATCGATCCTGAACTGGCGGATAAAGCCGTTCGCTATCTCCGAGCACTGCTGTGGGGGGCGCCAGGTTACCTGTTCTTCCAGGTAGGACGTAACCAGTGCGAAGGCCTGGCCAAAACCAAGCCAGGTATGGTGATGGGCTTTATCGGCCTGCTGGTCAATATTCCGGTCAACTACGTCTTCATTTATGGCCATTTCGGCATGCCCGAACTGGGCGGCGTGGGCTGCGGCGTGGCAACGGCGGCGGTATACTGGGTGATGTTCTTCAGCATGCTGTCTTACATCAAAAAAGCGCGTTCGATGCGCGACATCAAAAACCCGGAAGGTTTCAGCAAGCCGGACTGGGCGGTGGTCAAGCGCCTGAGCCAGCTCGGACTGCCGATTGCCCTGGCGTTGTTCTTTGAAGTTACGCTGTTTGCCGTTGTCGCCCTGCTGGTTTCCCCGCTGGGTATCACCGACGTTGCCGGGCACCAGATTGCCCTCAACTTCAGCTCGCTGATGTTTGTGCTGCCGCTCTCTTTAGGGGCCGCGGTGACTATTCGCGTCGGTTTCCGTCTTGGGCAGGGCTCAACCCTGGATGCACAAATCGCCGCCCGCACCGGGGTTGGCGTGGCCATTTGCCTGGCGATGTGCACCGCGTTGTTTACCGTTATTTTCCGGGAGCACATTGCTCTGCTGTACAACGACAATCCGGCAGTTGTCGCGCTGGCGGCGCATCTGATGCTGCTGGCAGCCATTTACCAGATATCCGACTCAATCCAGGTGATTGGCAGCGGCGTTCTGCGTGGCTACAAAGATACCCGCTCGATCTTCTTTATTACGTTCATCGCGTACTGGGTGCTGGGGCTGCCAGCCGGCTATATTCTGGGGCTAACCGACAGGGTCGTCGAACCGATGGGCCCGGCCGGGTTCTGGATCGGCTTTATTATCGGCCTGACTTCCGCCGCGGTCATGATGATGTTGCGTATGCGTTGGCTGCAGCGTCAGCCTTCCGTCACAATCCTGCAGCGCGCCGCTCGTTAATTAAACAACGGTAGCCGCATCCGCGGCTACTTTCTCTCCATTCTGCGCAGATGCTCGGCAATCGTGTGAAATCTGGAATAAAATTGCGAGTTTTCCCTTGCAAGCCCCGAGGTGTATCGCTAATATTCGTCCCCGCTGTCGCCAAGACAACAATGCGTTCATAGCTCAGTTGGTTAGAGCACCACCTTGACATGGTGGGGGTCGTTGGTTCGAGTCCAATTGAACGCACCATTTTCAAATATATCAGTGCGTCCGTAGCTCAGTTGGTTAGAGCACCACCTTGACATGGTGGGGGTCGGTGGTTCGAGTCCACTCGGACGCACCATATTTGCTAAAGCAGTTCCCTTCTTTAACCCGCTTTTCTTCCAGCTGATAAATTCCAAATTTCATTTTTACACGCAAGCCAGTAGCGCATGAAAACGTCATTTTTAGCGTTTTGAGCGTCCGCCGTTGTTTGGTGATGCGAAAACCCGAAAGGTTGCATATCATAAAGCGAGTCATTCACTAAACCACGACAGGTAACTTATGGAAATCGATCTCAATAATCTGGTGTTTTCCGGGTTAGATGAAGCCGAAGCGCGCAACGCCGAGCGCCAGGAAGACGCAGACAAAAAAGCTCAGGCCGTTGTGGCCGATGACGACTGCGGCGACGCCTGCAAAATCTGATAAAAAACCGGCTTACTCAGCCGGTTTTTTATGTTACGCCGTTCTTCTCACGGCAATACATTTCACTTCAACCAGCAGCCCCGGGCGAGCCAGTTCTGACACGCCGACGCAGGTCCAGGCACAGTGTCCCCGCGGAAACAGTTCGTCTTTCACCTCCCGAAAAACAGCCATGTGTTCTTCCATGTCTACGTGGTAAGTAGTCATTTCCACAACGTCTTCAAAGTTGCAGCCCGCGGCCTGAAGGACCAGACGCAGGTTTTCCCAGCAGGCCATAAACTGCGCCCTTGGGTCAGCTATCACCTGCAAATCAGGCGTGCGCCCAACCTGCCCGGCACAATAAACCGTGTTACCTACCACCACCGCAGGTGCATATCCCGCCCGTTCAGCAAGTACTTGCATGGAAGGCGGCATAATAATTTCTCTGTCTGACACGACTGTCTCTCCCCATTATTTAAAGGCTCGCAATTCACGCGCCTGCAGATGAATCATTTTTATCTCACCCGATGTTGACCGGGTTTAGCGCATCTTCGAAGAATCTTATCGCGTTTCGTAGCGCCTGGTCCGCCTCCGGCAATATCCCGGCAAACAAATGCCAGACGTGAAACATTTCCGGCCAAACTTCTAGAGTGGTACGAACCCGGCTCTCACTCATGTGGGATGCAAGGCGAATGGCGTCGCTCAGCATCACCTCGTTTTCACCAACCTGTATCAGCGTGGGAGAAAGGCCTTGTACATCGGCAAAAACCGGAGAAGCATCCGGATGTGTGGGCAGCTCTCCGGCAAGGAAACTTCGGGCCAGTTGGTTCAGGAAAGCTACGCTGCATAAAGGGTCCAGCCCATCCCGCACCGTTGCAGATACGCCGCTATGCGTTAAGTTAGCCCACGGTGAAATAGCTACTGCGGCGGCGGGTAATGCCAGGCCAGCATCGCGCGCTTTACGCATCAGCGTGACAACCATCGCCCCACCGGCAGAATCCCCCGAAATTATCAGCGAGCGCGGGTTTGTACCCTGCTCAAGCAAGGCTCGGTAGGCCTGAAAGACATCATCGATTGGCGTCGGGAAAGGAAACTCAGGCGCCTGACGATAATCTACCGCATATACTTTAGCCTTCAAGGCGCGAGCATAACGCCCGGTTAATCCCCGATAAGCTTCGACCCCACCGTGAACATAGCCTCCGCCATGAATATAAATCATCACCCGACCCTCAGTGACTTCCTCAGGCGTGACCAACATCGCACCAATACCGCCCAGGCTGGCATCGGCAAAGGCTACGCCCTCCACGGGAGGGAACAACTCATCCAGCTGCTTCACATAGTCAGCCCGAACTGCTTTCCAGTCAGCATCAGACTGGCCATATACCTTCTTCACAACCGGCCCGGCGGCTTTTATCCAGCCCATAAGGGCTGCCTGTGCGTTATCAGGAAGCATTTATTTCTCCATTGTCTACTGTGATTAAACAAAAAAGATTATGCTTAATGATTTGACGAAAGAGGTTCGCCAATGTCACTCCGCACAGGCACTAAAAGCCATTCAGACCTCGATCTCGGTAGCCTGCGAGTTTTCGTGGCTATCGTGGAAAGCGGGAGCTTTGTCGCCGGAGGAAAGGCGCTGGGCTTAACCCGTTCCGCCGCAGGAAAAGCGATTGCACGCCTTGAAGCACAGCTGGAAACGCGACTATTTAATCGTACGACGCGAAGCGTCGCCCTGACCCGCGATGGCTACGGTTTTTATGAACGCTGCGCACAGATTTTGCAGGATATTGAAGAAGCAGAGGCGAGTGTCCGGCAGAATTTTTCCAGCCCCGGCGGAGTGCTTCGGCTCAGCGTCCCGGAAACGTGGGGCAAAGTAGTGCTTCTGCCTTTTCTGAAGCACTTCATGGCGGCCTACCCGAGACTGGATATTGAAGTCAATTTCACCGACCGCGTGGTGGACCTCGTCGCGGAGGGGTTCGATCTCAGCCTCCGACTGGGTGATTTACCGAAAGATTCGCAGCTTATTGCACGAACCGTGCAGCGCATTCGCCCTCATCTGTTTGCTTCCCCAGACTACCTGGCCAGTTCAGGTATACCAGGTTCGCCAGAAGATCTTCGCCTTCACCAGCGGCTGATTTACGGCCTGAGCCCTCAAACGACAAACTGGACGCTGTTCACGGCCAGCAATGAGAGCGTGTTGGTTGAAGGGCACAGCAGGATCCGCTTCGACAGCGGAGAGGCTATTTGCGCCGCCGCTGTTGCAGGCTTAGGCATCGCTTTCCTGCCAGCTTTTCTCGTTGCCCGGGATGTCGCAGAGGGCACACTGGTGCCCGTACTGCCTGAATTAGGCGGCACGCCACTGAGCGTGAACGTGGTGTACCCTAATCGGAAACATCTGGCAGCCAAAGTGAGGTTGTTTATCGACAGCCTGGTGAAGCATATGGACCATTAACAACATCCCGATGAAATGATTTGGGAATGACAGGCTCTAATCCTGCGCTCCTAACCCGGTGAATAACCCCAGCAGTTCCCGCGGCGCATCAGCCGCAAACCCCATGGCAAAATTCGCGGCAGACTCCTGCTGAAAACGAACGGTTCGTGCAGCCATTGCCTCCTGATATACCTTAAAAGCACCCTCCATGCTGAAAGGCTGGGAAATGATGGCATAGGCGAGATCGACGGCATCCGCCATCGCCAGATTCACGCCCTCCCCGGCAAAAGGTGACATAACATGCGCGGCATCACCAATCAGGGTCACATTTCCCGCTGCCTTCCAGAACTCCGCGGTAGGTAACACATAGATTGGCCTGGCAACCATCGGCCCCTCACTTTGCATCAACATCTCGCGGTAGCATTCGCCCCAGTCACGGAAGTGTTCAGCCAATTCATCACGAGTAAAGGTTCTGCGCGATTGCGCTTCCGGTACGGGTATGGCGGCATAGGCTGAAACCTCGTCTCCAGGTTCACAGTGAGCCATGATGCCCCGGCCTTCGCTCAGAGCAAACAACGACCCCTTGCCCACCAGCGCTTTCACCGCAGGATATTGCTGGCTTACGTTCGGGTAACGCAGCTCAACAAAGGTTATTCCGGAATAAAGCGGTTGCTGTCCCGTTAACAAAGGCCTGACTTTCGACCACGCACCATCGGCGCCTATCAGGGCATCACAAACATGCGTACTGCCGTTCTCTAGCCGGAGAAGAAAGCCTGTGCCCTGTCGTTCGACGGACCTTACCCGACTGTTCCAACGAATGATCCCCTTGGGCAACGCCTCTATCACTAGTTTGCGCAACGCGCCGCGGTCGACTTCCGGGCGGGAGCCATCACCTTCATCCTGATACAAGATATGGCCGTTTTTATCACGCATCAGAGTTGCATCCGCCCCCTCCAACACCAGAGCCATTGCGGCTTCATACAATCCCGCCGCTCGAAGTGCAGGTTTACCCGTGCCTTCGTTCAGATTGAGCATGCCACCCTGATGGCGTGAATCGAGAGAAGCATCAGCCTCGAGAATACAGACCGCAATACCCTGGCGGTGCAACATGTACGCCAGCAGCGGCCCCGCTACACCAGCGCCAATAATGGTTATCATAAAAATGCCTCTGACTGTCGGAGAAGAAACGGTTTTATCAGCAGCCAGATTGAAACGCCAGCCAGAACAAGCATAAAAAGCTCAAACATTCACCGGACGGTTTCTACGGGGCTTGTCAACATCCCGATTGCCCGTCATAATGTTGTTACTTCTCACCAAAGAAGATAAAACAATAATCAATTCAGTCGGTTATCGTTTTATAAATCGTATTAAATGCGTTCATAGCTCAGTTGGTTAGAGCACCACCTTGACATGGTGGGGGTCGTTGGTTCGAGTCCAATTGAACGCACCATTTCTTTTTATTTTCATCATCTCTGAAAACGCTCAAACATCTGGCAACGCCCTGATAACAACTCGCTGTAAAACTGTGCACTCCGTCGCTGAATCAACGGTTTTGATTCCTTTTCCAGCCAGATTTATCTATACTACGCCCGTTCTTAACTTGAATGGTTTCAGCTCATTGGACTCCTTTTTTATACAACAACATCGTCTAACGCTTTCCCCTGCTGAACCACAAGCACACTTTCCTCTGCACGCTTTATTTCTGTCACCTATCCTTACCAGGTGCCACTTTCAACACCACAGTATTCTTTTAAGCTCCGGCAGCCCGGTCTCCCGGAACACGATTTCAACATTCCTCCTCAACTTATAGATAAGACTGTCATGAAAAAGACTAAAATCGTTTGCACCATCGGTCCAAAAACCGAATCCGAAGAGATGCTGTCTAAAATGCTCGACGCGGGCATGAACGTTATGCGTCTGAACTTCTCCCACGGTGACTATGCAGAACACGGCCAGCGCATTAAAAACCTGCGCAACGTCGTTGCTAAAACAGGTAAAAAAGCCGCTATCCTGCTGGACACCAAAGGGCCAGAAATCCGTACCATCAAGCTGGAAGGCGGTAACGACGTCTCCCTGAAAGCAGGCCAGACCTTTACCTTCACCACCGACAAATCCGTGGTTGGTAACAGCGAAATCGTCGCAGTGACCTACGAAGGCTTCACCAATGACCTGACCGTAGGCAACACCGTTCTGGTGGACGATGGCCTGATCGGCATGGAAGTCACCGCCATCGAAGGCAACAAAGTTATCTGTAAAGTGCTGAACAACGGCGACCTCGGTGAGAACAAAGGCGTTAACCTGCCGGGCGTGTCCATCGCGCTGCCAGCGCTGGCTGAGAAAGACAAACAGGATCTGATCTTCGGCTGCGAACAGGGCGTTGACTTCGTGGCAGCCTCCTTCATCCGTAAGCGTTCTGACGTGGTTGAAATTCGTGAGCACCTGAAAGCCCACGGCGGCGAGAGAATCCAGATCATCTCCAAAATCGAAAACCAGGAAGGCCTGAACAACTTCGACGAAATCCTCGAAGCATCTGACGGCATCATGGTTGCTCGTGGCGACCTGGGCGTAGAAATCCCGGTGGAAGAAGTTATCTTCGCGCAGAAGATGATGATCGAGAAATGCGTTCGTGCACGTAAAGTGGTGATTACCGCAACCCAGATGCTCGACTCCATGATCAAAAACCCGCGCCCTACCCGCGCAGAAGCCGGTGACGTTGCTAACGCCATCATCGACGGCACCGACGCAGTGATGCTGTCCGGTGAGTCTGCAAAAGGTAAATACCCGCTGGAAGCTGTGACCATCATGGCAACTATCTGCGAGCGTACCGACCGCGTGATGACCAGCCGTCTGGACAACAGCAACGACAGCCGTAAACTGCGCATCACCGAAGCCGTTTGCCGTGGCGCCGTTGAAACCGCAGAAAAACTGGAAGCCCCGCTGATCGTGGTTGCCACCCAGGGCGGTAAATCCGCTAAAGCCGTGCGTAAATACTTCCCGAACGCGACTATTCTGGCGCTGACCACCAACGAAGTAACCGCGCGCCAGCTGGTGCTGAGCAAAGGCGTTGTCACCCAGATGGTGAAAGAAATTGCCTCCACCGACGACTTCTACCGCCTGGGTAAAGAAGTGGCGCTGGAAAGCGGCCTGGCTCGTAAAGGCGATATCGTGGTGATGGTTTCTGGTGCGCTGGTCCCAAGCGGCACCACTAACACCGCCTCGGTCCATGTTCTGTAATTGACTTGTTAACAAGTTTAATTAACAAAAAAGCGCCTCCGGGCGCTTTTTTTATATCACTTGCAGTCAGATCTTAATAAAAATGCAAATCGGATTTTACTATTTAAGCTTACTCTTAATTAAGATGAATCCGATGAAATTCCCCTGTTTTCTCTCTTTTTTTTAACTTTCCGGCTCCGTTCGGTGCTTCTTTGAGCGAACGATCAAATTTAGGGGTATTCCCGACAAAAAATTATTCTCATCACAAAAAACTTTGTGTAATACTTGTAACGCTACATGGAGATTAACTCAATCTAGAGGGTATTAATAATGAATCGTACTAAACTGGTACTGGGCGCGGTAATCCTGGCTTCTACTATGCTGGCAGGTTGTTCTTCTAACGCTAAAATCGATCAACTGTCTTCTGACGTTCAGACTCTGAACGCTAAAGTTGATCAGCTGAGCAACGACGTGAACGCAGTGCGTTCTGACGTTCAGGCTGCTAAAGACGACGCCGCTCGCGCTAACCAGCGTCTGGACAACCAGGCTCACTCTTACCGTAAGTAAGAGTCACTGGTATAAAATGGCGCACAATGTGCGCCATTTTTTTTGCCTGTCATTTATCCCCACCGGCTACTGTGTCGCGCTAGTCGCCTCTTCTGCATTTACCACGCCATTCCTCGCCGACTGCACCGCCATCGTTGCCGCAGGTGTTTGCCCCGCAGAGACCACAACGGGATACCCCGCACGCCTGTATAGCGCCTTCTCCACTAACGCTTTCTCCACGCCGCTACCGGCCCGGAACTCGCTAAAGCCCGCGGGAAGCACGTAAGGCATAGTCTGCGTGTTCTGCTGCTCATCCTGAGAAAGCGGCCGATGGACTTCGACGTAGCGAACGCCGTTTGGCTCAACGGAGAATTTCACCGGATCGTTAATCACCCGCACCGTCGTGCCAGTTTTCGTTTGCTCAAACAGGGCTTTGATGTCGGGGGCATTCATTCTGATACAACCGGAGCTGACGCGCAGCCCCACGCTGTCCGGCGCGCTGGTACCGTGAATCAGGTACTCGCCATTACCGTAGGCCAGCCGCATGGCGAATCTCCCCAGCGGGTTATTAGGCCCGGCAGGCACGACGGGCGGCAGCTTGATCCCTTTTTCCAGGGAGCGCTGGCGAATACCGGCGGTAGGTGTCCAGGTAGGGTTGGGGATCTTTTGCCCAATCCTGGTGGTCATCAGCGGCGTCTCCAGCCCTTGCAGACCAATACCAATCGGATAAACCTGCACAATGTTTTGTCCTGGCGGGAAGTAATACAGCCGCAGCTCGGCAAGATTCACCACAATCCCCTCGCGCGGCACGTCCGGCAGCAGCAGCTGGCTGGGGATGGTTAGCACCGTGCCGGGTTTAGGCACTGGCGCAATGGTGTTATTGGCCTCCAGCAGCAGCATCGCACCGGTGTCAAAACGCCGGGCAATAGCCTGCAGGTTACGATCGCCTGCCTGTACGGTATAAGTCTGGTTTTGGCCAATCAGGCGGCTGCCTTCCGGCGGTAAGGGATAATCCAGGGCTAAAGCGGGCTGAATAGCGCTCAGAGCGCCGATAATGGCCAGTGTGAGTAAAGACGCGTATTTCATACTTTTTATTCCTGTAGTCGCGCTGGCGAGCGCCAGCAGGCTGAAAGACAAGCGAGGCAGAAAACCGCCTCGCAAAACAGGACCATAGGTATGATTAAGTTTAGCTAACTTAAATGAGATTGGTGGCTTGGTTGCGAATTGCGCGAATCATCGCTTCCAGCCCCTGAGAGCGGGATGGCGTCAGATGCTGTGCGAGCGCCATTTTTTCAAACCACGGGCGCACATCAAACGCCACGATATCCTGCGGCGTCATTTGCTGATAGAGAATAAATACGATAGCGATCAGCCCTTTAACGATAGCGGCATCGCTGTCACCCTCCAGCGTAATCACCCCATCGGGCTGCTGGTGCATGACTATCCATACCTGGCTCTGGCAGCCCTGAATAATATGTTCAGGCTTGTGCTGCTCCGCCGCCAGTTCCGGCAGGCGGCTGCCCAGTTCGATAATGTAGAGATACTTCTCTTCCCAGTTCGCACAGCGGCTGAAATTTTTTAGCAGTTTGTCTTTATCCGGCAGCGTGGCCATGACCGTCTCCGTTATCCTAACAGGCTGTGGATACGCTGCAGGCCGGCGACCAGGCGATCCACTTCTTGTTCGGTATTGTACATGGCAAAGGAGGCGCGGCACATGGCCGGGACGCTGTAGAACGCCATCAGCGGCATGGCGCAATGGTGCCCGGTGCGAACCGCGATGCCGTAGTTGTCGAGGAAGCTGCCGACGTCATAGGCATGATGTTTCCCGAGATTAAACGCCAACACACCACGGCGCTCTGCCGGGCCGTATACGGTGAGATCGGGCACGGCCTGCAGCGCGTGTTGAGCATAGCGCATCAGGTTGCGTTCATACTCGCCAATCGCCTCCATGCCCAGCCCTTCAACGTAGCTCAACGCTGCCCCAAGGCCGATAATGCCAGCCGTGTTTGGCGTCCCGGCTTCAAAGCGCCACGGGGCTGCGGCGTAAGTCGTCCCTGCAGTCAGGCTGACGGTAGCAATCATCGACCCACCGCCTTCCCATGGCGGCATATCCTGCAGAATGCTTTCTTTCACATACAACACGCCAATCCCCGTTGGCCCGTAAATCTTGTGCCCGGAGAAAAGATAAAAATCGCAGTCCAGCGCCGCCACATCCGTGACGTGGTGCATCACCGCTTGTGCGCCATCCACCAGCACTTTGACGCCCGCCTGATGCGCGGTAGCGATCATCTCCTTCACCGGGTTTTCGGTACCGAGCACGTTAGAAACGTGGGCAATCGCCAACAGTTTTGTGCGCTCGTCAATCAGCGTCGGGAAGACATCAAGCTGCAGCGTGCCGTCCTGGTTGAGCGGGATAACGCGCAGCTCCGCACCGGTACGCTCACACAGCATCTGCCACGGCACGATGTTAGCGTGGTGTTCCATGGCGCTGATGATGATGTTATCCCCGGCCTGGACGTTGGCGCTGCCCCAGCTATTGGCCACGAGGTTTATCCCCTCGGTGGTGCCACGCACAAAGACAATCTCTTCCGGTTTTGCCGCGTTGATAAAGCGTGCCGCCTGACTGCGCACGTTTTCCATCAGGGTGGTTGCTTCTGCGCTCAGAGTATGAATGCCACGGTGCACTGCGGCATACCCATGGCGATAAAACTCAAGCTCGGCGTCAATCACCGCCTGTGGTTTCTGCGCGCTGGCGGCGCTGTCCAGATAGGCCAGCGGCTGGCCGTTGACCTCGCGGCTCAGAATCGGGAAATCAGCCCTGACCTGCTCAATTGAAAAACTCATGCCTCGCCCCCTGCAAAGCGCCGGGCGATACGTGCCAGCACCTGCTGTTTTAAGGCCTCGTCGCGAATACTTTCGGTAAGCTCTGCGGCAAAGGCGAAGATTATCATCTGCTGTGCAGCCTGTTCGCTGATACCACGGGAGCGCAGGTAGAACATCTGTTCGTCATCAATGCGCCCGATGGTTGCGCCATGGCTGCACTTCACGTCATCGGCGTAGATTTCCAGCTGTGGCTTGGTGTCCACCTCCGCCAGGCGGCCAAGCAACAGGTTATTGTTGGTCATCTGCCCGTCGGTTTTAATCGCGTGCTGAGCCACTTTGATCATGCCGTTAAACACCGCTCGGCCCTTATCACGCACGATGGTTTTATGCAGCTGGCGGCTGTTGCAGTAGCCCTTGTTGTGCTCAAGCCAGGTTCGGGTGTCGCACACCTCGTTATTTACCGGCAGCGCCAGACTGTTGATGTGCAGCTGGTTGTTCTCGCCGTTAAGCTGCGTGCTGGTATTGTGGCGCAGCACTGCGGCCCCCAACAGGAAGCTGTGGCTGCTCACCGTCGAGTCCTGCTCAATCAGTAGATCGTTGTGCGCAAAGTGGTAGCTGGCGGCATTTTCAAACGCCAGCTTGTAGTGGCTAAGCTGCGCGTTGGCGGCCACTTCGGCGGTAAATCGTGCGCCGGTGAAATGCGCCGCCTCGTCAAGGCTGACGAAGTGCTCCATCACCGTGGCCTGAGCGCCCTGCTCAAGGATCAGGTGGTGACGGTAATGTGCCGTCGCCATCTCCTGCGCCTTGCTGCCGCGCGTGACGTGCATCAGCAACAGCGCTTTTTCAGGCTGCGTGTTAGGCGCCACGCGGATATGCGTCACGGTCTCCGCCAGGCTTTCCGTGAGGTGCAGGAACACTTCGCCCTGAACCGGCGCGGGCAGCGTCTGGCGGTTATCGTCGATACTTATCACAAAACCGCTGTCGGCGATGTCATCGCTTAGTTCGGCGCTGAAATGCCCGTCAACAAACACCAGCCG
Source organism: Cedecea sp. AS113 (assembly GCF_037152415.1). NCBI lineage: Bacteria > Pseudomonadati > Pseudomonadota > Gammaproteobacteria > Enterobacterales > Enterobacteriaceae > Cedecea > Cedecea sp. AS113. The sequence goes on along the minus strand of NZ_JBBCMI010000006.1, from coordinate 142,832 downwards.
CAGCGCGTCTACAGGCAGGGCAAGCTCGTCACGCTGTTGCGCACTTAAAGGCGACTGAGGCGCAAAGACAAACTGGTTATTCAGCAACCCGTCGAGCGGCGTGTATTTCCAGTTTTCATGCTTGCGTGTCGGTAAACCCAGGCGCAACAGCTGCTGCATATGCTGCTGGGCCACCTGCGAGCGGCCCGTGCCCTGAGCTTCAAACAGATGATGCCACTGCTGGAGCGCGTTGCCGTTACTGCTGTTCGGTAAGCCAGCCATAACCCTGCTCCTCCAGTTGTTTCACCAGGCTGAAATCGCCAGATTTAACGATGCGCCCCTGATACAGCACGTGAACAAAGTCCGGCTTGATGTAGTCGAGGATACGCTGGTAGTGGGTGACCACGATAAATGAACGCTTGCCGTCACGCAGCGAGTTAACGCCTTCGGCCACAATCTTCAGGGCATCAATATCCAGCCCGGAGTCGGTTTCATCGAGAATGCACAGCTCCGGCTCCAGCACTGCCATTTGCAGAATGTCGTTACGCTTTTTCTCGCCGCCGGAGAAGCCGACGTTCACCGAGCGGGTGAGTAAATCTTCCGGCATTTGCAGCAGCTTGATTTTCTCTTCCATCAGATCCTGAAAATCAAAGCGATCCAGCGACTCGAGGCCCCGGTATTCCCGCACCGCATTCAGCGCGGTTTGCAGGAAGAACTGGTTGCTGACGCCGGGAATTTCCACCGGGTACTGGAAGGCCATAAAAATACCTTCGCCGGAGCGGTCTTCCGGCGACAGTTCCAGCAGGTCTTTGCCGTTGAACTGCACCGAGCCGCCGGTCACTTCGTAGTCTTCACGACCGGCAAGCGTGGCGGATAAAGTACTTTTCCCGGAGCCGTTTGGCCCCATGATGGCGTGAACTTCGCCCGGCTTCACTTCGAGGTTTAAGCCACGCAGGATCTCTTTATCCTCAACGCTGACCTGTAAATCTTTAATGCTTAACATAGTTTTCCCTTAATCCTTAACCGACGCTGTGTTCGAGGCTGATGGCTAATAATTTTTGTGCTTCCACCGCGAATTCGAGCGGTAACTCTGAGAACACGTCTTTGCAGAACCCGTTGACGATCATCGAGATGGCGTCATCTTCGCTGATGCCACGCTGCAGGCAATAGAACAGCTGATCTTCACCAATGCGCGACGTGGTGGCTTCGTGCTCCAGCTGCGCCGTGTTGTTGCGGCACTCCACGTACGGGAAGGTGTGCGCCCCGCTGTCCGGCCCGATCAACATCGAGTCGCACTGGGTGAAGTTACGAGCGTTGGTCGCGGTGGGCATGATTTTCACCAGGCCGCGGTAGCTGTTCTGGCTATGACCGGCGGAGATCCCTTTCGAGATGATCGTCGATTTGGTGTTCTTGCCGATGTGGATCATTTTGGTGCCGGTATCCGCCTGCTGATGGCCGGAGGTCAGCGCCACGGAGAAGAACTCGCCGATGGAGTTGTCGCCACGCAGGATCACGCTCGGGTACTTCCAGGTGATGGCAGAGCCGGTTTCTGACTGTGTCCAGGACATCTTGCTGTTCTCACCTTCGCACAGGGCGCGCTTGGTGACGAAGTTCAGGATGCCGCCGGTGTTGTTGTCCCCCGGGAACCAGTTTTGCACCGTGGAGTACTTCACTTCCGCATCGCGGTGAATAATCACTTCCACTACGGCGGCGTGGAGCTGGTAGCTGTCGCGCACTGGTGCAGAACAGCCCTCGATGTAGCTAACGTAGCTGCCTTCATCCGCCACTAAAATCGTGCGCTCGAACTGACCGGTTTTTTCCGCGTTGATACGGAAATAGGTGGACAGCTCCATCGGGCAGCGCACGCCTTTCGGGATGTAAATAAAGGTGCCGTCAGAGGCCACCGCGGCGTTAAGCGCGGCGAAGAAGTTATCGTTAGACGGCACCACGGTACCCAGGTATTTTTTGACCAGTTCCGGGTAGTCGTGAATCGCCTCGCCGAAGGAGCAGAAAATAATGCCCTGCTCGGAGAGTTTTTCGCGGTAAGTGGTTGCCACAGACACGGAGTCAAAAATGGCGTCAACCGCCACTTCACTGCCTTCGCGCACCGGTACACCAAGCTGCTTAAACGCGTCTTCGACTTCGTTCGTCAGGAAAGCATTAGGTGGCTGTTGCACCGCTCCGGGCTGGGACGCACAGGTGTCGTCGCAGCTCCCGCAGGATGGCGCAGAGTAATAGCTGTAATCCTGGTAATTCAGTTTGTCGTAATTCGCCTTCAGCCAGTGCGGCTCTTCCATTTTCAACCATGCATGGAAGGCGTTGAGACGAAACTCCAGCATCCATTCGGGCTCGTTACGACGGGCAGAGATTGCCCGAACCACCTCTTCATTTATGCCCTTCGCCAGCTGCTCGGTCTGCAGCTCGGTGAAAAAGCCCTCTTTATAATTGAGGTTGCCGGTCCAGGTTTTGACATCGTCAGTTGCTTCAGTATTACGAGACATAGTACCGCCTATACCCCAAAGCTTTCGCCGCAGCCGCACTCGTGCTGCGCTTTCGGGTTATTAAATTTAAAGATCTGATTCAGGCCTTCACGCACGTAATCCACTTCCGTGCCGTCGATAAAAGGCATGGCGGAGAGCGGCACCCACAGGCGCGCGCCGTCAAACTCATAGACCAGATCGTCCGGCTTCGGCTCGGTGACCGTGTCCAGCACGTAGCCAAAGCCAGCGCAGCCCGTCTGTTTGATACTCAGGCGGATGCCTTTAAGCTCGGGTTGTTTGGCGGCCAGATCGCGGATATGCGCGCTGGCGGCCGGGGTCAGGGTCAGCCCCTGCCAGGCAAAATCATTGGGATCAAAGGAACCGGTTTGCACATCCATTCTTCACCTCATCATTCTCTGCGCCCGAAGGCCGATACCCTTATGTTAATGATAACAATTATCAATACAACGTTATGAAAACAGGGGTATTCGCGAAACGCTGGTTTTTTGGGCGTCTTTACTAAGGATAGACCGTCATGAAACTCTTGCCGATGGCGAAAAGAGCTGTTTAAGCCACTGGTGTAAAAGGAAATATCAAAGATGAAAAACGCCTGAACCGGGCAAGATAAAAGATGTATAGAAAATATCTATTTATGTGATTGGAGGCGCACTGAATGCGAAATTAGCGCCATAAAGTACCAGTAATTTTCAGTTTTACGGGAACAAGAAGAGGTGCGGTCGCAGGGGGATTAAGGTATCTGTTCAGAAAAATCCGCCCCCTGGTTACCAGGGCATAAGGTTAACCAGGGGAACTGAGTTAGCTATGTTGGGCTGCATTACCACTCAAAGTTGACTGCCGCATTGTATGTCACGGCCTTGAAGTCCTCGGTATTGGTTGAAATCCCGGCCTTTGCGGCGACATTTTCATTGAACCGATACCCGCTACCAATGGCCATCGCGCTGGTAGATTCATACCCGCCTAGCGAGCCAGAAAGGTTGAATTTGCCAACGCTGTAGGGCTGGAAAAGCCCTGAGAGCGCCGCCTGGGAGGCAAACCCACGCTTCATTTTGTGATCCAGTTTATCCACGCGGTTACCGAGATGGTTAAGATCGCCATTAAGCTGGGTGATGGAGTCCTGGAACTGAGCATTGCTCCTGGCCTGACTCTGGTTAATGGTATTCTGCTGCGTATTCAGATTTGCCTGAGACTGGTTAATGGCCCCCTGCTGATTGTTCAGATTTGCCTGAGTCTGATTAATGGCCCCCTGCTGATTGTTCAGATTTGCCTGGGTCTGATTAATGGCCCCCTGCTGATTGTTGACGTTAGCCTGGTTCGCATTAACCGTGGACTGCTGTTGATTCACCGCATTCTGCTGGCTATTTACGCTGTTCTGGTTCTCATTCCACTCGGCCTGCTTGACGTTGGTGGTATTCTGCCGATCGTTGAGCATTTTTTGTTGGTCATTGACTGTCTGCTGTTTTTGAATGCTTTCATTCAGCGCTGAATCAATGGTATCAACGTTATTTTTAATATCACCGAAATTTCCATTGGTTTTATCAGCATCAGCATGGGAGTTACTGGAAGTCACGTCTGATGACCAGTCCCCCCATTCAAGAGCAGAGACAGACTGGGTGACTAATAATCCAGAAACAAGAAAGGCCAACAAAGACTTATTATTCATTAAAATTACTCCATTATTATAATTAAACCATTACTGTGCGGAGAAATTATTCATAAATAGAATTAACAAGGCAACACAGAAATAATGATAAAAATAGCCTGAAGTGAATATTCTTAGCCATAAAAAATAAAATTAACTCATTGTTTTTTAAAACAATAAAAACAAAAAATAACAAATTAGACATAAACAAACACATCAAAAACCACCAGACTTTCAGAATTCACCTCGGGCAAAAGTGGTAAAAAATCGATAATAAAAATCAGATTTAGCAATAAGAGAAAACGATACACATACCAAAAAAAACAAGATAAATAGATGAGATGAAGATCAGTTAGCTTTTATTGACGACTCTCATTACCTTCCATCGCTTTAACGTCAAATTTCCCGCAGCATGTATGCGACAGGCTAACCCTCTGCCCTGAGATAAGAATGGCGTGAAAATATTCCGATTTATCGACTATCCTCCTGTTAAGAAAAAAGGAGCTTAGCCTGATGCTGAAAATGATTATGGTCACCGCCCGCGATCGCGTGAGGCTGCAGGAAATTATCGGTGTTTTCCTTCGCTATGGATTGCAGGACATTGTGCGTTTGCTGGGCCTGGCCTCGCTGCATGACAAAATACGTGGCGGCAGCCAACACGATGCTTTACCGATGCCGCAGCGCCTGTGCGCGGCGCTGGAAGAACTGGGCCCGACGTTCGTTAAGCTCGGGCAAATTCTCTCAACCCGTAGCGACCTGCTTGAACCCGCATGGACGGAAGCGCTTAGCCAGTTGAACTCGAGCGCCAGCCCTCTGCCCTGGCCGCAGCTTGAACCAGGCGTTGTAGCGACGCTCGGGGCTCAGCCTGCGGAGGTTTTCGCTATCTTTGATGAAACCCCGCTGGCCAGTGGCTCGATAGCACAAATTCACCGGGCCACGCTGAAAAATGGCAACGAGGTTATCGTCAAAATTCAGCGCCCCGGGATTGAAACAACCCTCAAGGCCGACCTGCGTTTACTCCGTTACCTGGCGGAAAGTCTGGAGCAGCAGAGCGCGGGGCTGGCTCGCTTTCAGCCGGTGATGCTGGTGCGTTATCTGGAAAACGCCCTGAATCAGGAACTGGATTTTTGCCATGAAGCAGCCAACGGGGAAAAGATTTATCAGTTTTTCGCTGACAACGAAGACGTCGTCATCCCCAGGATTTATTGGGACTGGTGCCACCCGACGCTGATGGTACAGGCATTTTTGCCCGGTGTGGCGCCGGTTGACAGCCAGCAGCTTGCCGCCGCCGGGTTTGATGGCCCCTTGTTGGCGCGTAAAGGCGCGACAGCGTTTATCAATATGCTCTTTGACCTGCGGACTTACCACGCAGATCCGCATCCCGGCAACGTCATGGCCCTGGCGGGCAACCGGGTCGGCTTCATTGATTTCGGCATGGTGGGAAGCCTGAGCCAGGCGCGACGCGACGAGCTGTTGTCGCTGATTTATGCCATCAGCGAGCGTGACGCCAGCGGGATTGTCGATGCCCTCATCGCCTGGAGTGGCCAGGAGACAGTAGATCTTACCGAACTGGAACTTGCAGCCAGCTATTTTCTGCAAAAACAGGGCAATCTCCCGCTACAGCTGGGAAAAGCGCTGACCGATATGCTTTCCACCGTCCGGGAATTCCAGCTGGCGCTGCCGCCGGATTTGGTTTTATTGTTTAAGGCGTTGATCACCGCGGACGGCGTATTGCTGAGAATGGATCCGCAGTTCGACATTATTCGCATTCTTCGCCCGGTGATTAAGCAGGAGCTGTTAAAACGCTATACCCGCCTCGGGAGCCGCAGACGCCTGCTTAAACTCGGCAACCAGCTTCTTGAGGGAGGTGATTCGCTGCCGCAGACCCTACGTCTGGTGATGCAAAGGCTTCGTCACGGTAAGCTGCACGCGGACATTAACGTAGAGAATATTAACCAGCTCGGAAAGTCGCTTGAGCGAGCGGCCTCTACTCTGGCGCTCGCCCTTGTTTTAGCCGCCCTGACAATCGCGATAGCTCCATGGCTGCTCGGGTTGAACTGGACGCTGTTTGGCATCCCATTTTTCCCTGTACTTGGCTTGTTGTTTGCTATTGCGGGAAGCGCATGGCTGGTTATTCGGTTGTTAAGGCGATGAGATTTACGACATCGGAGCCAGGTTCCGATGTCGTAAAAAATTAGTGCACAGAATGCTGCAGCACCGGATAGGTAAACAGCAATAAATGGGTCATATTCAGCCCGACATGAAACGCCACGGCAACCCACAGCCGCCCGCTCCACATCCACGCCAGGCCGTAAATAAGCCCCGCCAGTGCGGCAAAAACAATCAGCAGCGGGCCACCGGCGAAATGCAGTCCGCCAAATATCGCGGCTGAAATAATCAGCGCCACAACCGGGTGCATAAAGCCGGATAAACGCTGCTGGAGATACCCCCGGAAGAGCGCTTCCTCCGCCAGCGAAACAAAGAAAATATTTGCGAACAGGAACGGCGGCAGCCACTGCGGGAAATGAGGTTCAATCTTTAAGCCACCCAAAGCTACCGCCAATAGCAACAGCCCTGGGATCAAAGCAATCAGCAAGATCCACCAGAGCTTAGCGGGCTGATATTTCGGCTCGCTGACGAACAGCGACTTCATCATCACCAGCAAAATAAAGGGCACCAGCGCTTTGTCGAAGTTGTAATACATGGAAAACGGCGCACTTTGCGGCCCGGCGGTCACCGAGTCCAGCACCTTTTGATTATGGAAACCGGGAATAACATGGATGGTCAGCGCTACTGCGGCGGCGACCAGCAAAAATTCAAGCACATAGCGCACGGGCTTTCTGTTTGCGGCTTTTAAATAAGCGACGGCAAGAGCGGTCATTACCGCCAGTGAAGCCAGTGCCCGCCAGTCGAGTACACCGTCAACGGCACCCCATACCACGGTCACCAGTAATAATCCGAGGGAAATTTTTTTATTAAATTGTAAAACCAGTAAGGCGGCTGCCAGCAATATCCACATCATTTTTCCTTAAGCCTGAAAACATCATGAGGCAGGTTTTTTAACAAAATGGGTGGTGGATATATAGTTTTTTAAAGAAATAATCACAAATTAAAACAATCCCACGTCCCCGAGGGCTGAACGTGGGAATATTTTAGCCGTTGCTTTACACCACCGCCGTAGTCAGGCGGGAGGTACAGCACAGCTGGTCTTGCTGATCGTAGATATCAATTTGCCACACCTGATGACGACGCCCCGCGTGCACCGCGCGACAAACGCCCCGCACCACGCCTTCTCGCGCCGAGCGGATATGGTTGGCGTTCACTTCCAGCCCAACCACCTTCTGGTCGCCTTCGGTGCACAGGTAGCCTGCTACGGAACCCAGCGTTTCCGCCAGCACCACCGACGCGCCGCCGTGCAGCAGGCCAAACGGCTGCCGGGTGCGCTCATCCACCGGCATGGTGGCCTCAATTTCGTTGTCGTCAAAACGCGTAAATTCAATGCCTACATGGCCGACCATATTGTTCGCACCCATTTTATTGAGCGCGGCAAGCGTGGCTTCACGTCGCCAAATCATCCGATAATCTCCAGAAGAGCCTGTAATGGATGCCGTACGCCGTTGCCCTCAACGCGCTTGACCTGGCTGCGGCAGGAGTAGCCGGTTGCCAGACAGCGGTTGCGCGGCAGGCGCTGCATCGCCTGATGCCAGGAGAGTTCATAGATGCCCAATGAATTGGCGAGATTTTTCACCTCGTGACCGTAAGTGCCAGCCATGCCGCAGCAGCCAACGCTCACGCTCTCGAGCTTCGCGCCAAAACGAGCAAAAATACCGGCCCACTGATTCGGTGTCGCCGGCAACGCCGTTACTTCGGTACAGTGGCCAAAGAGGTACCATGCTTCCCCTCCCGCGCCCTGCACTTCCCGTTCTTTCAGCGCAGTCTGGAGCCATTCGTGCACCAGCTGCACCTGAAACTCACCGCGCTCTTCGCCTAATGTCTGTTTATATTCATCGCGGTAGCACAGGACCAGCGCCGGATCGACGCCGACCATCGGCATACCCAGTTTCGCAATGCGGTTCAGGAACTCAGACGTTTTACTCGCCGTGCGCGCAAAACGCTGCAGGAACCCTTTAATATGCTGAGCCTTACCGTTCGGTGAGAACGGCAGCACCACAGGTTCAAAGCCTAGCTTATCTGCAAGCTTAATAAAATCAGCCACCACCTGAGCATCGTAATAGCTGGTGAACGGGTCCTGCACCACCAGCACGGTTTTGGCGCGCTGCTCATCTGAGTAATGCTCCAGCTCTTCCAGCGTGACGTTGGCTGAGCGGTGCCCGACCAACTGCTGCTGCAGCGTCGGCGTGGACAGCATAGGCAGGTCAACCATACCGATGTGCCTGCGGGACAAACTCTGGACCCACGGCTGGCTCATAAAGAAGTTGAAGGTTTTTGGCGCGCGCGCCATCAGCGGCGCGTAGCTCTCCACGGAGGCCACAACGTGATCGCGCAGCGGGCGCAGATAGCGCGTGTGGTAAAGCTGCAGGAAGCGAGAGCGGAACTCCGGCACGTCGATTTTAATCGGGCATTGGGTCGAGCAGGCTTTACAGGCCAGGCAGCCGGACATCGCCTCTTTCACTTCGTGGGAAAAATCGTACTCGCCCTTGCTGGCGTGCCACGAGTTGCGGGTACGCTCGATAAGGCCTCGCAGGCTGGCGCGCTGCTCCGGCAGCTGTTTCTCAAGCTGCAGCGGGTCAACGCCTCGCTCGGCCAGCAGCCGCAGCCATTCACGGGTCAGCGTGGCTCGCCCTTTCGGGGAGTGGATACGGTTGCTGGAGATTTTCATCGACGGGCACATCGGGCTTTTCACGTCGAAGTTAAAGCACAGGCCATTGCCGTTGCACTCCATCGCGCCGCGCCAGGAGGTGCGTACCGCAATCGGGATTTGTCGGTCAAACGTCCCGCGCTTAACGGCATCGACCTGCATCATCGGGTCGTCCACGCCGAGCGGCGGGCAAATCTTCCCGGGGTTCAGCCGGTTAGCCGGGTCAAACACGGCTTTAATCCGGCGCAGTTCTTCATACAGCGTTTCACCGAAGAAGGCCGGGCTGTACTCGGCCCGGAACCCTTTGCCATGTTCGCCCCACAGCAGACCGCCGTATTTTGCCGTCAGCGCCACCACGTCGTCGGAGATGCTTTTCATCAGCATTTCCTGCTGCGGATCGCACATATCCAGCGCAGGGCGAACGTGCAACACGCCTGCATCAACGTGACCAAACATCCCGTAGCTCAGGTTGTGGCTATCCAGCAGAGCGCGGAATTCAACAATGTAGTCCGCCAGATGCTGCGGCGGCACGCAGGTGTCTTCGGCAAACGGAATCGGTTTAGCCTGGCCTTTGGCGTTCCCCAGCAGGCCAACGGCTTTTTTCCGCATGCCGTAGATTTTTTCGATACCGGCCAGCTCGTCACAAACCTGCCAGCCAATCACCCCGCCCTCGCCTGCGGCTATTAGCGCATCGAGGCGAGCACATAGCTCAGTGACCTGGCCGTCGATCAGTGCCTGGTCGTCCCCGGCAAACTCAACGATGTTCAGCCCGAGCATCTCTTTGTTCGGCACGTCGGTGATCAATTCGCTGACCGAGTGCCAGACGATATCTTCCCGCGCCAGATTCAGGACTTTGGAGTCGACGGTTTCCACCGACAGCGCCCGAGCATCCACCATAAAGGGCGCATTACGCAGGGCTGAATCGAAGGAGTCATACTTGACGTTCACCAGCCGGCGCACCTTCGGCAAGCGGGTGATATCCAGCTTCGCCTCGGTGATAAAGGCCAGCGTCCCCTCGGAGCCGGTAAGAATGCGGGTTAAATCGAACTTGCTCAGATCGTCATTAAAGACGTGGCGCAGGTCATAGCCGGTAAGAAAGCGGTTTAGTTTGGGGAATTTATCGATAATCAGCTCACGCTGCTCGCGGCAGCGTTCAAGCACGGTGCGGTAGATTTTACCGCTCGATGTCTCTTCGCGGCCCAGCTCTTCGGCAAGCCCGGTTGCCATCTGGTGCGTGTCCAGAATTTCACCGTCCATCAGCACGGCGCGCACGCCCAGCACATGATCGGAGGTTTTACCGTACACCAGCGATCCCTGCCCGGAGGCATCGGTGTTGATCATCCCGCCCAGCGTGGCGCGGTTACTGGTCGACAATTCCGGGGCAAAGAAGTAGCCGTGCGGCTTCAGGAACTGGTTGAGCTGGTCTTTAATTACGCCGGCTTCCACCCGCACCCAACCTTGTTCCGGGTTGATTTCGATAATGCGATTCATGTAGCGGGACATGTCCACCACGATGCCGCCGTTCAGCGACTGCCCGTTGGTGCCGGTGCCGCCGCCGCGCGGGGTAAACACCAGGGATTTAAAGCGCTCTTCGGAGGCCACGCGGGTAATCAGCGTGACGTCGGCGGTTGAACGAGGGAAAAGCACCGCATCCGGCAGCAGTTGGTAAATACTGTTGTCGGTCGCCATGGTCAGGCGGTCTGCATAGCTGGTGGCGGTATCGCCGGTAAAGCCCTGTTGCTCCAGTGATGCTAAATAGCTGAGCACCAGCTGAACGACGCCTGGTGCCTGAGAAATTTGTGGGATCATTGACGGGTCGACCCTGTGTTGCTTAGTAAGAGTTATCGTTTGCGTGTCTGTTTTGTTTTTATCATATTCCGTCGCGATTTGCGGCTGTTATTTCAGATAACGCGATGCGAAATGCACCTGTCAAAAATCGAGGAAATACATCATCATTAAATTATCGCCATGCGAATTTAGCGCGGGTGCATTTTATTGAGGTGATTCTTCCTATGATCAAAGTCAGTCAGCCAAAGGATCTGCTGCAGATCCTGCTGTCGGTGCTGTTTATTTCGGTGATGATTCTTGCCTGTCTGTGGATTGTGCGCCCGTTTGTTTTGGGCTTCGCCTGGGCTGGAACCATCGTCATTGCGACCTGGCCGCTGCTCATCAAATTGCAAAAGCTGCTGTGGGGCAAACGCTCCCTTGCGGTGCTGGTGATGACGCTGCTCCTGCTGATGCTGTTTGTCATCCCGGTCGCGATGTTAGTGAACAGCCTGGTGGACAACAGCGGCCCGGTGATTAACTGGGCGACCAAAGGGCACATGGCGCTGCCCGCCTTCGAATGGCTGCACAGCGTCCCACTTATTGGCGATAAACTTTACAGCGGCTGGAACACGCTGGTGAGCAGCGGCGGCAGTGCGATTATGGAAAAGATCCGGCCCTATATCGGCACGACGACCAGTTGGTTCCTTGGTCAGGCCGTACACATAGGTACTCTGCTGGTGCATCTCGGCCTGATGCTGCTGTTCAGCGTGCTGCTGTATGCCAAAGGTGAGACGCTGGGGAACGGCATTCGTCATTTCGCCTTCCGCCTCGCGGACAAACGCGGTGATGCTGCCGTACTGCTGGCCGGCCAGGCGATTCGCGCCGTAGCGCTGGGCGTGGTTGTCACCGCGCTAGCACAGGGTGTACTGGGCGGTATTGGCCTGGCGGTGTCCGGCATTCCTTACGCCGCGCTGCTTACGGTGCTGATGGTGCTTAGCTGCCTGATTCAGCTTGGCCCGCTGGTGATTCTGGTGCCCGCCATTATCTGGCTGTACTGGAGCGGCGATACCACCTGGGGGACGGTGCTGCTGGTATGGAGTTGTGTCGTTGGCACCATGGATAACGTGATTCGCCCGGTGCTTATTCGCATGGGCGCGGACTTGCCAATGATTCTGATTCTTTCCGGCGTGATCGGCGGCTTGATTGCCTTCGGGATGATTGGCCTGTTTATCGGCCCGGTGCTGCTGGCGGTTTCTTATCGCCTGATTTCGGTCTGGATGCACGAGGCGCCTGCCCCACAGGACGATCCACAAGAGGTGGTCGAACTGCTTGAGGAGCAGCAGACGCTGAATGTGAAGCAATAAGGATGCGGAGGGTTTGAGGAGTTCCTGTTCGCTCAAACCCTCTATGCAACAACAGCTAAGTTTCCGTTCACATCCTCTACATCTCCACAGGAACTTTTTTAACGACAGAATAGCTTGCGCCTAAAGCAGTGACTTAACGCAAATGGTTAATAAATCTAATCAATAACGCATTTTCCCTTCGCTATTCCGGCCATTGAAGTCCCCATTCCGGGCTATGCTGCCTCAAGTTATTTACCTTCTGTTAACGATTGAGACGAATCTGAGTGACGCCACTTAGTGAGATGCCTACTATTTAACTCACGGTTATGAATCAACACGTTGATTTATAAACATCGAAATCCCCTGAGTGAAACAACGAATTGCTGTGTGTAGTCTTTGCCCATCTTGATGATGGGCTTTTTTTTATTCTGATTTCGCAAAGTGATTGATAAGCGCCCCATGCAGAACCAACGGGGCAACGGTCAGGTGGCTCTGCCCTTCTACCAGCGTAAAATCAACCCGGGTCGGGGCGTTAGCTATCAGAGCATTAGCCATTTCGCGGTTCCCGTCTACCATCGCTCGCTGCCCACGATGTTTTAATAGCGTGGCGCGCTTCTCTTCCGACAGCCTGGCCTCCTGCGGCTGCAGCGACTGTTCATAACTTCCCACGGAGAGCGATAGCTGAGCATTTCCCTTATCAGGCCGCCAGTTTTGCGCCATTCGCAGCAGATAGCGGTCGTTCCACCACACCGATGGGCTTGAGGCGTAATAATGCTGGAAAGCGCCCGGCGAGGTCATAAACAGCCAGGTGGTGAACAGACCGCCATAGGAGTGCCCAAAAAGCGCCTGCCGCTGCGGATTGATTTTCCACTGCTTTTCGACCCAGGGCCGGAGTTCAGCGTCGATAAACCGCCAGAATTTCTGCGCCTCGCCGGGGACGCCAGGCGGATAAGTGCCCCCTGCCGGATTCGGCTCCAGCACCACTTTTTCTACCGCAGGTCGATAATCCCGCTCCCGGCGGCTGTTTTCCGGGTAGTCAATCGCCACCACCACGCCCGGCGCCAACGGGCAACGCTCACAGCTCAGGCGCTGCATCAGCGACACCGCGCCGGGGAAGACGGACTCACCGTCCAGAAGGTAAATCACCGGCCAGCCTTCTGACGGCGCTTCGCCTTCAGGCCAGGAAACCATAATTTTATACTCACCGTTTTCCGGCGAATGCAGACTGTGTACCAGCGTATTCGCCAGCGTGTAGGGCTTATCCGCAATGACCGCTGCCCCCGAGGGAGCAGCGAGTGCGATAAGCGCCATAAGCAGATAGCGCAAAAGTTCTCCTTACCAGCGATAGCTGACGGTGGCGGTTAAGGTGCGGCCAATGCCGTAGAAACAGGCTGAATCCGACGCGCAGGACGCCACGTATTTTGTGTCCGACAGATTATTGACGTTGAACTGCAGGGCGGCCCCTTTTAAATCAGGGCTCACTTCTCCCAGCTCGTAACGCAGCATGGCGTCATAGAGATCCACGGCCGCCACTTTAAAGGTATTTTTCGCATCGCCATAGCTGGTCCCGATGTAGCGAACCCCGACACCTGCCGTCAGGTTTTTCAGCAGGCCTTCAGGAATAGTGTAACTGCCCCACGCCGACGCCATATGTGTTGGAACACGCGCGGGCGTTTTTCCTTCGGTGCCCGCCACGGTGGTGCTCACGGTTTCCGCATCCGTCCAGGTGTAAGAGCCTATCAGGTTGAGGCTGTTAAACAGCGTGGAATGCACCTCCGCCTCCAGCCCTTTAGAACGAATTTCACCGGCGTTTTCAAACCAACCCAGCGCGCTGTTGTAGGTCCCAACGTTTGTCTGGCGGAGATCGAACAGCGCCAGCGTCATGAAGGTCTCTTTCAGCGGCTGATACTTCAGGCCCACTTCGGTCTGCTTGCCCAGGCTTGGGTCGAACGGCGCAGCGCCTGGCGCACGGTTGGTCTGCAGATTGGGTTCAAACGAGGTGCTGTAGCTGATATACGGCGACAGGCCGAAATCAAAGGCGTAAAGCAGCCCCGTACGCCAGGTGAACTTGCTGTCATTCTGCTGCGTCGTTTTACTTTTTAATCTGTCCGTCGTGCGCACTTCGGCCCAATCATAACGCCCGGAAAGCAGCAGTTGCCAGTTGTTCCAGCTGAGCTGATCCTGCAGGTACACGCCCGTCTGGTCGAGATTCTGCTGGTCGTCGTTCACCGCGCTGAAGGTGCTTTCGTCCACATTGAGGCCATATACCGGATTCGGCCAGTACAGATCGTATTTCGCCCCGGTACCGCGGCTGAGCTGCTGCCGGTCATGGTTAGACTTGTAATCCAGGCCGCCTAACAGCGTATGCCCCAGCGCGCCGGTATCAAACTGCGCCTCAAGCTGGTTATCCACGCCAAACTCATCGGTATCACGCGTTTCTCGCTGCGCACGGCGCGAAAGTAGCGTCTCGCTTTTTGAGGTGGAATACACGAGGTAACGGTACTTCTGTTTGATGCTGGCGTAACGGGCGTTCTGGCGGAAGGTGAAGATATCGTTGAAGCTGTGCTCGAACTCATAGCCCACCATCGTTTGCTCGCGCCACGACTGGTCGTAATTGGGATCGCTAACGTTAAAGTCCAGCGGGATATACCCCGCCGTGGTTTCCGTCACCAGGCCTGCGGCAGGCAGGAAGTTACGATAGCCCGCCTTCGGGTCTTTCTGGTAGCTGGTCAGTAAAGTAAAACGAGTCTGCTCGTTGGGATACCAGAGCAGCGCCGGCGCAATCGCCAGGCGCTGCTCTTTGTAATCGGCCACCTGGCTGTGCTGCGTGCGTGCGATGCCGTTCAGGCGATAAAGCACCCGATTATCGTCGCTTAGCGAGCCGCCAAAATCAAAAGCCCCCTCGGCCAGATGCTGGTTGCCTGAGCGGAACTGCACTTCATGTATCGCTTCCCTTGTCGGCCGCTTGCTGGTCATGCTGATAAGCCCGCCGGGGTTCACCTGGCCGAACAACACGGATGCCGGGCCGCGCACCAGCTCCACGCGCTCAAGCAGCCACGGGTCAAACGTCCCGGTCTGGGAAGACGCTGTTGCGCCGTAGCTCAGTCCATCAAGATATTTTGGGACATAGCTGAAGCCGCGCACAAACACCTCATCGTTGCGGTTCGAACTGCCCCGATACTCCGTCAGCACCCCGGCCGAATAGCGCAAAGCCTGCGACACGGAGGTAACATCCTGCGCGTTCATTTGGTCGCGGGTAATCACCGAAACCGACTGCGGCGTTTGGAGCAAATCAGCCGCGGTTTTCGTTGCAGACAGCGTTTTGGTAGCCACCATCCCCTTCAGCGGCGCAGAAGGATCCTCGCTAACGGAGCCGGTGACAACCAGAGTTTCCTCGCTGCCCTGCCGCTCCTGCGCCTGAACGCCGTTTCCCATCCCCAGGGCACTGAATCCCATCAGCCAAAGGCCGCAGGTTACCTTATTATTTTTAAAGTGCATGACCGTAACATCCCATGTGATTAGGTGAATTAAGTTCGCCTTTCTCTCCTGTTACGTTTTGTCGTAAAACGCAACGACTCGCAATGTTATTGCAAATCAATCTCGTTTGCATTAGCGTGTGTGCACTTTTTTATCAGGAATGATAAACACGATGAGAGCCGCGTGGAGCGCATTAATGTTGGGACTTTGTTCAGCGTCGGCGGTGGCCGCGACCTGTACTTTTACCGGCAGCCAGGGTGAGCAGGATGGGAAGTTCGACGCCAGCGGCGAAATCTGCTTTGCCCTTCCGGCGCTGGGTGAAAATTACGCCAACGTCCGGTTGAGCGGCGTAACCGACGCCAGCCTGGTAGACAGCAAAGGCAGGCTCTGGCGTTCGCTGGTGGAAAATGGGCCGGTGGATGGCCAGCACAATCCGCTTTTTGCCCTGCCCGTCGGTCAGCCTTCTACGCTGGTGCTTCGCGGTGAGCCCGGCAGGCGCTGGCTGTTTCGCTGGCAGATCCGTGAAACCGTGCCGCTCAAGCGTAACGACGAACAATCCCCGGAAAGCCCGGCACTGCTGGCGCTTGAGCAGGCTCTGAGCCACGGCGCAAGTACGGAAGCTTTCTGGCAGGAAAGGCGCGAGCAGGGCACGCCGCTGGTCGAGCCCATCGATGCCAGCCGTAAACGCGTGACGTTCCTGTGGCGAGGCGCCCAGGGCAACGTGTTCGTGCTCGGTTCACCGGCCGGTGACCATGACCCGATGTTCCGCCTCGGGCAGTCCGACGTCTGGTATCGCAGCTATGTGGTACCGGCTGATACGCTAATGCAGTACAAACTTGCCCCCGACGTTCCCCTTGTGGAAGGCACCGCGCGCGACCAGCGCCGGGCGATTCTGGTGTCGGCCCAGACTGACCCGCTTAACCCGCAATTCAGCCCCGCAGGCAAAGGCGACCGCTGGAATCGTTTCTCGCTTTTGGACCTGACCACCCACCGCTATTTTACCCCGCAGGCAACCGCCGAGCCGATTCGACAGGGCTCCCTGGTTCGCTATCAGGTAGAAAGCAAAAAGCTGGCCAACCGTCGGGAAGTGGCCGTCTATCGGCCACGCGGGGGGCAGCCCGCCCGCTGGACGCTAATGCTGTTCGATGGCCGTATGTACCAGGACCGTTATCATCTCACCAATGTGCTGGACGGCCTGATAGCCCGTCATGCCCTGCCGCCGGTTAACGCCGTGTTTATCGACAGCCTCGACGGCGAACGACGGGAAAAAGAGCTGCCGCCCAATCCCGATTTCGCCGATTTTATGGCCGATGAGCTGGTGCCGTGGCTGCGCCGTCAGGGCATCACCACCCCGGCACAAAAAACCATCGTGGCAGGCTCCAGCTACGGCGGCCTGGCTTCAGCCTGGGTGGCGCTTCGCCATCCCGAAGCGTTTGGCAACGTGCTGAGTTTGTCCGGCTCTTACTGGTGGGCACCCGAGGGCGAAGCGCCGGGCTGGCTTACCCGTCAGTATCAGGCATCCCCGCGCTTGCCGGTGCGATTTTGGCTGCAGGCGGGACGCTTTGAAAGCAAAGGCGCAGACGGCGGTATTTACCGTAATACGCAGCAGCTTGAAGCCGTGCTGCGTGAAAAGGGCTACGAGGTGAGCTTTAACCCCTGGTCGAGCGGGCATGATTACGCCGCCTGGTGCGAGGCCATTATTACCGGCATGAAGGAATTGATTAAGCGGGGATAAGTGTCGGCCCGGTGGCCTGCTCCGCATAAGGCAGGCAGGCTCCGGGCCGGATCCCCTCTCTTTATTGCAGAGAAGGGTTGAACGTTACTTATTCAGTTCAGCAAGGCTGAGCCAGGTTTGCACCACGGTGTCCGGGTTCAGGGACAGGCTGTCAATCCCCTCTTCCATCAGCCAGGCGGCAAAGTCTTCGTGATCGGACGGCCCCTGCCCACAGATCCCGACGTATTTACCCTGTTTCTTCGCCGCTTTAATCGCCATCGACAGCAGCGCTTTCACCGCGTCGTTACGCTCGTCAAACAGTTCAGACACCACACCAGAGTCGCGATCCAGGCCCAGCGCAAGCTGCGTCATATCGTTCGAGCCAATGGAGAAGCCGTCAAAGTATTGCAGGAACTCGTCCGCCAGCAGGGCGTTGGACGGGATCTCGCACATCATGATGATCTTCAGCCCGTTCTCACCGCGCTTCAGGCCCTGACGTTCGAGCTCCTCAACCACCGCTTTTGCCTGGGCAACGGTACGCACAAACGGCACCATCACTTCGACGTTGGTCAGGCCCATTTCATTACGCACGCGCTTCATGGCCGCGCATTCCAGCGCGAAGCAGTCGCGGAAGCTGTCTGCCACGTAGCGACCTGCCCCACGGAAGCCCAGCATTGGGTTCTCTTCTTCCGGCTCATAACGCTCGCCGCCCACCAGGTTGGCGTATTCGTTAGATTTGAAGTCAGACAGACGCACAATCACGCGCTTCGGCCAGAACGCCGCGCCTAAAGTCGCGATCCCTTCGGTCAGGCGACCCACGTAAAACTCAACCGGATCGTCATAACCTTTCATCATCGTGCGGATTTCCGCCTGCAGCGCGGGCTCCTGCTGGTCGAACTCCAGCAGCGCGCGCGGGTGCACGCCAATCATGCGGTTGATGATAAATTCCAGACGCGCCAGGCCAACGCCTTCGTTCGGCAGGCAGGCGAAGTCAAACGCACGATCCGGGTTGCCAACGTTCATCATGATCTTCAGCGGCAGATCCGGCATGGCATCAACCGTGGAGCTTTTCACGGTGAAGTCGAGGATCTCCGCGTAAACGTAGCCGGTGTCGCCTTCGGCGCAGGAAACGGTCACGTTCTGGCCGTCTTTCATGCGCTCGGTGGCATCGCCACAGCCCACAACGGCTGGAATACCAAGCTCACGTGCGATGATGGCCGCGTGGCAGGTACGCCCGCCGCGGTTGGTGACAATCGCCGCCGCTTTTTTCATGATCGGTTCCCAGTCCGGGTCGGTCATGTCAGTGACCAGCACGTCGCCCGGCTGGATGCGGTTCATTTCGCTGATGTCGTGGATCACTTTTACCGGACCCGCGCCGATGCGGTGACCAATCGCGCGGCCTTCCGCCACGATCTGCCCCTGCGCGTGCAGCTGGTAGCGTTCCATCACCTGGCCCTGAGAACGCACGGTTTCCGGGCGAGCCTGAACGATGAACAGCTTGCCGGTATGGCCGTCTTTAGCCCACTCGATGTCCATCGGGCGGCCATAATGTTTTTCGATTTGTACCGCCTGCTTAGCCAGTTCCTGAATCTCTTCCTGGGTAATACAGAAGCGGTCGCGATCGGCTTCCGGCACGTCTTCAATCCGCACCTGCTTGCCGTGTTCCTGCGTTGGAGCGTAGACCATGCGAATTTTTTTCGAACCCATGGTGCGGCGAACGATGGCCGGATTACCCGCCTCAAGCGTTGGCTTGTGCACGTAGAATTCATCCGGGTTTACGGCGCCCTGCACAACCATTTCACCCAGGCCCCACGCGGCGGTAATAAACACCACCTGATCGAAACCGGATTCGGTATCAATGGAGAACATCACCCCGGAAGAAGCGAGGTCGGAGCGCACCATACGCTGAACGCCAGCGGAGAGCGCCACGCCGCGGTGGTCGTAGCCCTGATGCACGCGGTAGGAGATTGCACGGTCGTTAAACAGCGAGGCGAAAACGTGTTTCACCGCCACCAGCACGGCATCATAGCCCTGCACGTTGAGGAAAGTTTCTTGTTGCCCGGCAAAGGAAGCGTCCGGCATGTCTTCCGCAGTGGCCGAAGAACGCACCGCAAAAGAGGCCTCTGCATCATCGGAGGAGAGCGTTTGGTACGCTTCACGAATGGCATGCTCCAGCTCAGGCTGGAAAGGCGTGTCAATAATCCACTGGCGAATCTGCGCCCCGGCTTTTGCCAGTTCGCTCACATCGTCAATGTCGGTTTTATCCAGCAGCTCGTAGATACGCTGGTTCACGCCGCTCTGGTCGAGAAACAGGTTAAACGCCTCGGCGGTGGTCGCAAAACCGTTCGGGACGGAAACGCCCATACCCGAAAGATTGGTAATCATTTCACCCAGGGAGGCATTTTTGCCTCCGACCCTGTCTACATCATTCATGCCAAGTTGGTTATACCAAAGCACCAGCGGTGACGAGCCGTTATTGGACATCGAAACAATCCTTTTTTAAATGAATGGGTACAAGAAACACCAGACTTCGTATTTAGCTTTGCATATTCTTAGGGGGGAATGAAACCAGTGAATCGTTCAAGCAAAATAAAATATGACGTTTTCGGATAGATCCGCTCATTTCATAAACCATTGATTATCATATAATCCTCACAATTTAGATGGGTATAGTATTGATTTGAATATATTTAAGATGGTTTATTAAATTTAAAAACGCTATTTCACTTTTTAAATTAAGATTAGCGCTACTCGGAATCCCTTGTTTTACTTTATGCTTTAGGGAAACCGGTTCCCCGCTCAGGAATAAAAATGGATAATTTAGTCGATCGTCAGGTATTTTGTATTTCCGATGGCACCGCGATTACCGCAGAGGTACTTGGTCACGCGGTCATGTCACAATTCCCGGTATCTATCAACAGTATTACGCTGCCGTTTGTTGAAAATGAAAGCCGCGCAAAAGCGGTAAAAGAGCAGATTGACGCTATTTACCAACAAACCGGGGTGCGTCCGCTGGTGTTTTATTCCATCGTGCTGCCCAATATCCGCGACATCATTATGCAGAGCGAAGGTTTCTGTCAGGACATCGTGCAAACCCTGGTTGCGCCGCTGCAGCAGGAGCTAAAACTCGACCCGACTCCCGTCGCCCACCGAACGCACGGCCTTAACCCCGGTAACCTGACGAAATACGACGCCCGTATTGCCGCCATTGATTACACGCTGGCGCACGACGACGGGATTTCGATGCGCAATCTCGATCAGGCGCAGGTCATTTTGCTGGGCGTATCCCGCTGTGGAAAAACGCCGACCAGCCTGTACCTCGCGATGCAGTTTGGCATTCGCGCCGCGAACTACCCTTTTATTGCCGATGACATGGACAACATTCAGCTCCCGGCCGTGCTTAAACCGCTGCAGCACAAGCTTTTTGGCCTGACCATTAACCCTGAACGCCTGGCCGCCATTCGTGAAGAACGGCGTGAAAACAGCCGCTATGCTTCTCTCCGCCAGTGCCGTCTGGAGGTCGCCGAAGTGGAAGCTCTGTTCCGTAAAAATCAGATCCGCTACCTCAACAGCACCAACTATTCTGTTGAAGAGATGGCGACCAAAATTCTCGACATTATGGGGCTGAATCGCCGCATGTACTAAGAAACTAGTACAAAAGACCAGGCGTGTATGCTAGGGTGTACAGACTGCGGTGGGGCAATCCTTTCGCCAAAGCCGGTCGGATGTTGAAATCGGTCAGCTTTGGTTTATTGTGATCCCCATCACTTCCCGGTAAATCTGCCGCAGAGAAGACAAAATTTCTGAGACACCCAATGAACAAAACAGATGAATTGCGAACCGCGCGCATCGACAGCCTGGTGACACCGGCTGAGCTAACCGAGCGCTTCCCGGTTTCCGCCGAGGTTGCCCAGCACGTCACCGCCGCCCGCCGCCGGATCGAAAAGATCCTCACCGGCGAAGATAAGCGCCTGCTGGTAATCGTCGGCCCCTGCTCGATCCACGATCTTGACGCCGCGATGGACTATGCTCGCCGCCTCAAAACGCTGCGTGAAAAACATCAGGATCGTCTTGAGATCATGATGCGTACCTACTTCGAAAAACCCCGCACCGTCGTCGGCTGGAAAGGGTTAATTTCCGATCCTGATCTGAACGGCAGCTACCGCATTAATTACGGCCTCGAACAGGCGCGCCGCCTGCTGCTGCAGGTCAACGAGCTGGGTGTCCCTACCGCGACCGAATTTCTGGATATGGTGACCGGGCAATATATCGCCGACCTGATTAGCTGGGGCGCCATTGGCGCGCGCACGACCGAAAGCCAGATCCACCGTGAAATGGCGTCCGCACTCTCCTGTCCGGTTGGCTTTAAAAATGGTACAGATGGCAATACCCGCATTGCGGTGGATGCCATCCGTGCCGCGCGTGCCAGCCATATGTTCCTCTCCCCGGATAAACAGGGGCAGATGACGATTTACCAGACCAGCGGCAACCCTTACGGCCATATTATTATGCGCGGCGGCAAGCAGCCGAATTATCACGCAGAAGACATTGCCGCCGCCTGCGACACGCTGAGCGCGTTTGACTTGCCTGAACATCTGGTGATTGATTTCAGCCACGGTAACTGCCAGAAGCAGCACCGCCGTCAGTTGGATGTCTGCGAAGATGTTTGCACGCAAATTCGCAACGGCTCGCGGCCGATTGCCGGGATCATGGCGGAAAGCTTCCTGAAAGAAGGGACGCAGCAAATCGTTGCTGGCAAGCCCCTGACTTACGGGCAGTCGATCACCGACCCTTGCCTTAACTGGGAAGATACGGAAACGCTGGTCGCGATGCTGGCGCAGGCCACTGACCGACGCTTCTGATAGTTTCCACCGGCGGGCACTTGATAACCCGCCGGATATCATAGCATTACGCCTCGCGACAACTCGCCCGCAAAGAAATTCCCTGATTCACACAATTCTTACAAATAATGCTTGCTGCTGATTCGGCTTTTTCTGATAATGATTCTCATTGTTACACTGATTGTCATTTGTAAACAGAGTGAAGCGTATGGACAAACCATTCACCCCCGCCCGCCCACAGCCCGCGACAGAACCTCGCCAGGTTGACAGCAAAACGCTGCTCGGTGCCGATGGCCGCGTTGTTATCGTCCATGAAGGACAGCAATATCTGTTACGCCAGACTCAGGCCGGGAAGCTGATCCTGACCAAATAAATTAAACAAACCGTTCCCCACACCCTAACGGGGAAATTAGCCAGCCACCCAGGTCATACCCAGGCAGCCAGCGCTTTCGATATTCCTTAGGAGAGTTGCGCTATGCCTTGCACCAACACAGCAGGTTTTCGTCTGTCTGTACTCACGTTAGCCGTATTTACCGCCCTGCCCGCTTTCGCAAAAGACGATCAAATGACCGTGGTTGCCACCGGTAACCAACGCAGCACTTTCGAAGCCCCAATGATGGTGAGCGTTATCGATGCGAATTCGCCAGAGAGCCAGACGTCCACGTCCGCCGCTGACATGCTGCGCAAAGTTCCGGGGATCACCATCGACGGCACCGGGCGCACCAACGGCCAGGACATCAACATGCGCGGTTACGACCGCCGTGGCGTACTTACCCTGGTAGACGGCATTCGTCAGGGCACCGACACCGGCCACCTGAACAGTACGTTCCTCGATCCCGCGCTGATTAAGCGTATTGAAGTGGTACGTGGTCCGGCGGCTCTGCTGTACGGCAGCGGCGCGCTGGGCGGTGTTATTTCCTATGAAACCGCAGACGCCGCCGATCTTCTATTTGACGGGCAAAACAGCGGCTTCCGCGTCTTCGGCACCGGCGGTACCGGCGACCACAGCATCGGCATGGGCGCCAGTGCCTTTGGCCGTACCGATAACCTGGATGGCGTCGTCGCCTGGTCCAGCCGCGATCGCGGTAACCTGCGCCAGAGCAACGGTGAAACCGCGCCTAATGACGAAAACATCGGCAACCTGCTGACCAAAGGCACCTGGTATATCGATTCGGCTCAGTCGCTGTCCGGCTCCCTGCGCTACTACAATAACAACGCGCAGGAACCGAAAAACCCGCAGACGCCGGATGCCTCAGCCTCCAGCAACCCGATGACCAATCGCTCCACCATTCAGCGCGACGCGCAGCTGAAATACCACCTCAATCCGCAGGATAACGACTGGCTGAACGCGACCGCGACGGCCTACTGGTCCGAAGCTCGTATCAACGCGGAAACCCCTAATCAGGGGGGGGAATTCCGTAAACAGACGACCAAAGGCGGTAAGCTCGAAAACCGCAGCCGTCTGTTTAGCGACAGCTTCGCGGCTAACCTGCTGACCTACGGCAGCGAATATTATCGTCAGGAGCAGGCTCCTGGTGGCCTGACGACCGGTTTCCCACAGGCGAAAATCAACTTTGGTTCCGGCTGGCTGCAGGATGAAATCACCCTGCGCGACCTGCCGATTTCTATCCTGGCCGGGACGCGTTATGACAACTACAGCGGCAGCAGTCAGGGCTATAAAGACGTGGATGCCGACAAGTGGTCATCACGCGGGGCGGTTTCTGTCACCCCAACCGACTGGCTGATGCTGTTTGGTTCCTATGCGCAGGCGTTCCGTGCGCCGACCATGGGCGAGATGTACAACGACTCCAAGCACTTCTCTATCGGCACTCGCTACACCAACTATTGGGTACCAAACCCGAACCTGCGCCCGGAAACCAACGAAACGCAGGAATACGGCTTCGGTCTGCGCTTCGACAATCTGGCCATGGCTAACGACGGCCTGGAATTCAAAGCCAGCTACTTCGACACCAAAGCGAAAGATTACATCTCTACCACCGTGGACTTCGCCAAAGCGACCACCATGTCCTACAACGTGCCAAAAGCAAAAATTTGGGGCTGGGACGTCAACGCGAAGTACACCGCCGATCTGTTCAGTCTGGATACCGCCTATAACCGTACCCGCGGTAAAGATGAAGATACCGGCGAGTACATCTCCAGCCTGAACCCGGACACCGTCACCACCACCCTGGACATCCCTGTGTCACACAGCGGCTTCTCCGTGGGCTGGGTCGGCACCTTCGCCGAGCGTTCCACCCATATCAGCAGCTCCTATGCACAGCAGCCGGGCTATGCGGTCAGCGATTTTTATGTCAGCTACAAAGGGCAGCAGCAGCTGCGCGGTTTAACCACCACGCTGGTGTTTGGCAACGCCTTCGATAAAGAGTACTGGTCACCGCAGGGTCTCCCGCAGGATGGCCGTAACGGTAAAATTTTCGTGAGCTATCAATGGTAAAGGAGTTATTCATGAGTCAGCGTTACGACAGCTGGATCCAGCTTAAGCAAGAACACCCGAAAAAATATGCCCGGGATATCGCCAAACTGATGCACATCAGCGAGGCGGAACTGACCCATGCCCGCGTCGGGCACGACGCATGGCGCCTGGATGGCGATGTGAAAGAGATCTTCGCCGCGCTGGAAGCCGTGGGGGAAACAAAGTGCATCTGCCGTAACGAATATGCCGTTCACGAGCAGGTAGGCCGCTTTGAGAACCAGCACCTTAACGGCCACGCCGGGCTGGTACTGAATCCTCGTGCGCTGGATCTGCGTTTGTTCCTGAACCAGTGGGCGAGCGTGTTCCACGTCCGGGAAGAGACCGCTCGCGGCGAACGCCAGAGCATTCAATTCTTTGATCATCAGGGTGATGCGCTGCTGAAGGTATACACCACCGACAACACCGATGTTGAAGCCTGGAGCCAGGTGCTGACCCGTTTCATCCACACCGACAACCCGGCGCTGGCGATCAAAGCCGTTGAAGAAGCGGTAATGACGCCTACGGTCGAGGCCGACAAAGTGGACGCAGAATGGCGCGCAATGACCGATGTACACCAGTTCTTCCAGCTGCTTAAACGCCATCAGCTGACTCGCCAGCAGGCTTTCCGCCTGGTGAAAGACGATCTGGCCTGTCGCGTAGATAACGAAGCGCTGTCCCAACTGCTGAACCAGGCGAAAGAAGACGGCAACGAGATCATGATTTTCGTCGGCAACCGCGGCTGCGTGCAGATCTTCACCGGTGAAATCCGCAAAGTGGTCCCGATGGAAAACTGGGTCAACGTGTTCAACCCGGAATTCACCCTGCACCTGATGGGCGACACCATCGCCGAAAGCTGGGTAACCCGCAAACCAACCGCCGACGGCCACGTGACCAGCCTCGAGCTGTTTGCCGCCGACGGCACGCAAATTGCCCAGCTGTACGGCCAACGTACTGAAGGCCAGCCGGAGCAGGAGCAGTGGCGTCTGCAAATTGAAGCCCTGATCGGCAAAGGGTTAGCGGCATGAAACGCCTGCTGCTCGCCATCCTCGCCCTGCCATTGATGGCAGGTGCGGCCGAGCGCGTGGTAACCATCGGTGGCGACGTCACCGATATTGCCTGGGCTCTGGGTGCGGGTCAGGATGTGGTGGCTCGTGATAGCACGAGCCTTCATCCCGATGCCGTGAAAAAACTGCCGGATGTGGGCTACCTGCGCCAGCTTAATGCCGAGGGTATTCTAGCCATGCGCCCGACGCTGGTACTGGCCAGCGCTCAGGCTCAGCCATCCATGGCGCTGAAGCAGGTTGAGGCCAGCAAAGTGAAAGTGGTTACCGTTCCGGCGGAAAATAACCTCGAGAGCATTGATGCCAAAGTGGCTGCCGTGGCTACCGCGCTGGGTAAAACAGCCGAAGGCGACAAGCTGCGCAAAACGCTTCACGACCAGCTAGCGGCGATCCCGGCCAAACCGCTGGGCAAAAAAGTGCTGTTCATTATGAGCCACGGCGGCATGACCGCCATGGCTGCCGGGCAGGAAACCGCCGCGGATGCCGCGATTCACGCCGCCGGACTGGACAATGCCATGCAGGGCTTCAAGCGCTACCAGCCGCTGTCTCAGGAAGGCGTGATCGCCAGCAAACCTGACCTGATCCTGGTCACCACCGATGGGGTGAAAACCCTCGGTGGAGAAGCCAAAGTCTGGGCATTGCCAGGGCTTGCGCAAACGCCAGCCGGGAAAAATAAACAGCTGATGGTCGTCGATGACATGGCGCTGCTCGGCTTTGGCATTGATACCCCGCAGACGATCCTCGCCCTGCGCAAAAAAGCGGAGCAACTGCCGTGATACGCCGACCTTTGCCTCACCATGCCCTGTGTTTGATGGGGCTGGTTTTGCTGGCAATGGCGCTTATTGCCGCTAACCTCGGCGCCATGCGGCTGTCTGTGGCCGTGCTGTGGCAGACGCATGACGACACGCTGCGTGACATCTGGCTCAACATCCGTCTGCCGAGGGTGCTGCTGGCGGCGCTGATCGGCGGCGCGCTGGCGCTGTCGGGCTGCGTGATGCAGGGGTTGTTCCGTAACCCGCTTGCCGATCCGGGACTGCTTGGGATCAGCAGCGGGGCCGCGCTGGCGGTGGGGCTGTCGATTGTTATGCCGCTGGCTCTGCCGGCGGTTTTAGCGCTTTATGCCCCTATGCTGGCAGCGTTTGTAGGCAGCCTGGCGGTGACGCTGGCGATTTTCCTGCTTAGCCGGAAAGGCACCAACAGTTTGTCTCGCCTGCTGCTGGTGGGCATCGCCATCAATGCGCTGTGCGGCGCGGCGGTTGGCGTGCTGTCGTGGATAAGCAACGACACTCAGCTGCGCCAGCTTTCTCTGTGGGGCATGGGGAGCCTGGGCCAGGCACAATGGTCCACGCTGCTCGCCACCGCGTCGCTTATTCTTCCTGCAAGCCTGGGCATCTGGCTGCTTTCAAAGCGCCTGAATTTGCTCCAGCTTGGTGATGAGGAAGCGCATTACCTGGGCGTGGATGTCAAAACAACCCAGCGGCATTTGCTGATCCTGAGCGCATTGTTGGTTGCTGCGGCGGTAGCCATCAGCGGCGTGATCGGCTTCGTTGGTCTGGTGGTTCCGCATCTGGTGCGCATGTGGCTTGGGTCCGATCATCGCTGGCTGGTGCCCGGCTCCGTGCTGGCCGGTGCCATGCTGCTGTTGGTGGCCGATACGCTGGCGAGAACGATTGTCGCGCCAGCAGAAATGCCTGTAGGCCTGTTGACCAGCCTGATAGGCGGCCCCTGGTTCCTGGCGATGATCTTTCGCAGCAAGGAGAGCGCGAGATGAATGAAGTTTTGTCCACGCACGATATTTCGCTGAAGCTGGACCACCGTTATCTGATTGATAACGTCAATGTCAGCCTGAAGCCGGGTGAAGTTGTGGCGCTGATTGGCCCAAACGGCGCGGGCAAATCCACGCTGTTGCGGCTGTTAACCGGGTTTCAACAGCCTGACAGCGGGCACGTTGCGCTGGCAGGCCAGGATTTGAATCAGTGGTCCAACGAAGCGCTGTCCCGCAAACGCGCGGTGATGCGCCAGCAAAGCAGCATGGCGTTTAGCTGGACGGTAGAAGACGTGATCGCTATGGGCCGTGCACCGTGGCCGCAGGCGTCAACGGCCGGCGTCGTGGCGGAAGTCATGGCGCTGACCGGGTGCGACTCTCTGAGCGGCAGAGATTTTTGTCGTCTGTCAGGCGGCGAGCAACAGCGGGTGCAGCTTGCCCGGGCGCTGGCGCAGCTTTGGTGCGACGGGCAGCCTCACGGCTGGCTGTTTCTGGACGAGCCTACGTCGGCGCTGGATCTCTACCACCAGCAGCATGTGCTGCGCCTGCTGCGTCGCCTGGCGCAAATGGGGACGTTATCGGTCTGCGTTGTGCTGCACGATTTGAATCTGGCGGCACTCTGGGCCGACCGTATCGTGCTGTTACATAAAGGCAGGCTGGTGGCAAACGGAACGCCTGATGAAGTGCTGGAAGAGCAAACGTTGCAGCGTTGGTATCAGGCCGATCTGCGGGTGTTCCGACATCCGGAACACCCGGTTCCTCAGGTAGGCCTGCGCCAGTGATCAGCTTGAACAGCTGACTTCCAGCCGTTTTCCCCAGTCAGGTGGGCGCTGCGTCATATCGTCCTCACGATCGGAGAACGGCTGGAGCAGCGCCTCGTGGAGTTTAGCCAGTTCACGAGTATCGCCCTTTTCGGCAGCTTCGATTGCCCGCTGTGCCAGCCAGTTGCGTAAGACCAGCGCCGGGTTCACCGCCTGCATTTTCTGCTGGCGTTCGGCATCACTCACCTGCTCCGCCTGAAGCCGCTCACGATAGCGCCCAAACCAGGCATCAAAACTTGCCCTGTCGATAAATTCATCCCGCAGCGGCGACGCCGCGCTGAGCTGCTCCGTCACGCTCAGCATCCGGAAGGTACGCGTGTAATCGCTGCCTTCTTTGCTCATCAGGGCGAAGAGCTCACTCAGGATTAGGTTATCGGCCTGCTGTTCGGTGAAAAGCCCCAGTTTGGCGCGCATCCGCTGGCCAAAAGCACGCATAATTGCCGGCTGGTAGCCATCCAGAATCGCGTTCAGCTTCTCGGCCGTAATAAACGGCGACAGCGTCTGCGCCAGGCGCTGTAGGTTCCACAGCCCTACCGCCGGCTGGTTGTCGAAGGCATACCGGCCCTGGTAGTCGGAATGGTTACAGATAAATTCAGGCTGATAGTCGTCGAGGAAGCCATACGGGCCGTAGTCCATGGTCAGGCCAAGAATCGACATGTTGTCGGTGTTCATTACCCCGT
Source organism: Cedecea sp. AS113 (assembly GCF_037152415.1). Classification (NCBI taxonomy): domain Bacteria; kingdom Pseudomonadati; phylum Pseudomonadota; class Gammaproteobacteria; order Enterobacterales; family Enterobacteriaceae; genus Cedecea; species Cedecea sp. AS113. Next base: position 113,952 of record NZ_JBBCMI010000006.1, on the reverse strand, counting down.
GGGCAAAGCCCACCGTTTGCCAGCTGGCAATGAGCGCGGCGGTACGCGCCACCACGTCGGTAAACCACAGCTCATAGCGTTCTTCAAGCCCCTGCAGATGCGGCCAGTGGTGATGAATGGCGTAATCGGCAAGCTGCTGAACTTTTTCCGGCTCGCGGCGATAGTAGAAATGCTCAAAATGCCCAAAACGCAGATGGCTTTCGGACACCCGCAGCAGCATTGCCCCCTGCTCAACCATTTCACGCTGTACCGGCGTATCGCTGGTGACTATAGTTAACGCTCGCGTCGTCGGAATGCCTAAAGCATGCATGGCTTCGCTGGCGAGAAATTCGCGAACAGTGGAGCGCAGCACGGCCCGGCCATCGCCCATGCGAGAGTACGGCGTCAAGCCTGCGCCTTTGAGATGCCAGTCAACCTTGCGTCCGTCCGCCAGCTGCTGCTCTCCCAGTAAAATACCGCGCCCGTCCCCCAGTTGCCCTGCCCAGACGCCGAACTGGTGCCCGCTATAAACCTGGGCGAGCGGCTGCATGCCGGGCAGCAGCGTTTCGCCACTCCAGATCCCCTGCTGTGGTGCAGCAAAAAACGAGGCGTTAATCCCCAGATCGTCTGCCAGCGGCTGGCTGTGATAAAGCAGCCGGGCGTTTTTCAGCGGCGTGGGGGTTAATTCGCTATAGAACCCCGGCAGCTCATCGTGCCAGGTATTCAGAAAAGTTAAAGTATTGGTCATGGTTCCTCCGCCCGACAGTGTAGCCCCAGTAATGCATTTTAAACACAGTCGAGCAGCAGGGGCTTTAGTGAACCAGACCTTCATGAGGGGGGAAAAGTGAGGCCAGTCCTTCCGGCGGCACCAGCGGCCAGAGTTTGCCCTGCATCGCGGCAAAGCCTAAACCCTGCACTTTACGTCGCGCGCTGGCGGTATCTATCCCGGCAATCAACAATGCCTGACAAAACGGCGAAACCTGTCCAAGAATGGCAAGCATAAAGGGCGAGAAAGTGCGGCCAGGAAGCTGTTTCTGAACAAAAAATCGGTCCATGATCACATGCCGGAACAGACCATCAAAAATAGATTTTGTGGTGGCATTGCCTGCACCAAAGTCAGCCAAACCGAGTGGGAAACGTTCAGCCAGCCAGGCCAGTCTTAAATTCGTTTTGCCGCTATTTAAATCAGGAAAGCTTTCGCTAATCATTAATTCAATAAACGGCAAAGCCTTTAGCCGGATATATAAATCCTGGTTGTTAATTAGCGCATCAACAATAGTTTCATTAATATGAACCCAGACAACAAGGTACCGGGTGATAAAGAAATGCTGATGTTCTTCTATTTGCGTTAATTTTTCTCTAAACAGTTCGAGATGCTGTTCAGGCGCAAGATGAGGAATTAACAATTCGGTTGGAATACGAACCGGCGCGTCGGCCCCCACGAAGTTAGCAACGATTTCGACGCCCAAAATGCTAGCGTCCGGCCTGACGGCGGGGCGATAGTAGAGGTGAGAACAATAAACACTATCAAGTGAAACAATCATTTTGCCAGCCCTGTGGATTTCTGGTTGGACGGCAGAGAGATACAGCGCCAATCCGAAAATAGTCGGATAGCTGCTATCGCTGTGAATTTCACACTCATCCCTGAAACGTTTAAGCTTTATGTTTTAATAACTTTTAGCTTATCCTGGATATCCGTACATAGCCAGTTTTTAACGTAAATTCCGAACGGAATCACGAGCCATGATGCAAGGTAAAAAAGATTCATTCTCACAATGTTCATTCAGTAATTTACGCGTGGCAAAGCGGGCCATGTCGCCTATTGGGAAATAAACGCTGGTTAACGCCGGGCGGACAAATGCCGCACGATCGCCACTGTCATAACAAATAAGGGATATATCCAGAGGAATGCGTAAGCCCCGCTCGGTAATGGCCAGCATCGCCCCGACGGCCATCTCTTCGTTACAGCAATAAAGGGCGCTGATTTTATATTCATCCAGCAAGGCCGAGGTTTGCCGATAGCCGCTGGGCATATCGTACTCGCCTTCCACCACCGCCACCGGGGTAATGCCCTGCTCTTCCATGGCATCGAGAAAGCCCTGGCGTCGTAAGAGGCTGGAGGCGCGCTGGGTCGGGCCATGCAGGCAGGCGATTGCCAGGTGGCCGGCATCCAGCAAATAGCGGGTGGCCATGTGGCTGGCAAGACGATGATCGAAGACCACGCAGCGCGGGCTTAATGCGGGCACGTCTCTGTCGAGGATGATAAACCGGTTACCTCGTTCCGCCAGTTGAAGCAGCGTTTCGTCCGCGATGGCACGGACATGGAGAATCAAGCCATCACAGCGCAGATTGTAGAGTCGCTGAATGGCATTGCGCTCGTTCTCTTCTACGCCACGCCCCTGCGTCACCAGCAGTTGCTTGCCGTGGGATTCAGCTTCACTTTGCACCGTATCCATCAGCGTCCCGAAGAAACCCCCGGTGTATGACGTGGTTACCAGACCAATGGAATGGCTCTGGCTGGACGCCAGCGCTCTGGCTGCAGGATTGGGGGAATAGCCCAGTTCAGCAATCGCGGCCTCCACTTTAACGCGGGTTTGCGATTTAACCTTAGTGTCGCCATTCACCACGCGGGATACGGTGGCGCGGGAGACGCCGGCGTGGGCAGCAACATCTTCGAGGGTGACCATGACACAATCCTTAGCGGGAAAAGCACAATGCATCCCGATATTACCTGATATTGCCAATACCGTTGACGTTGCCCGCAGATTTGCGGGAACGGTCACGATTTTCAGTCAAGAACAAACAAGAAAGGCTATATGCGGCGGGCTTGCCAGAATTTTTTACGCCAGTAGACGTTGTCCAGAGAGGAACGCATAACGCCGCGACTGGTAGACGCGTGAATAAAGGTGTTGTCGGTGTCATAAATGCCGACGTGCAGGCCGCTTTCGCCCGAGCCGGTTTTGAAGAACACCAGATCGCCAGGCAGCAGGTCGTCTTTATCGATTTTTGTGCCGATTTCTGCCTGCTCGCTGGTCATGCGCGGCAGCATCAGATCGAACCTGTCGCGGAAGGTCATCAGCACGAAGCCCGAACAGTCCACGCCGCGTCGACTCATGCCACCGTAGGTGTACGGCGTGCCGTGCCAGCTGCGGAGCTGATCGTTTAGCTGAGCGATAACGGTGATGGAATCGGAAAGCCTGGCGTTCGGATGAGGGGCATTATGACTACACCCCACCAACACTATGCATGCCACTGCAATAAGCCACAAACGCATTTTCAGACAACTCCCGGTCTTGCTGTTTCCAGTAATTTAGCCTGTCGCCCGGAATTATTGCAAGCTTTCCACGATGTTATAGCGGGCTTATCAGCATACTGTGCCCTTCGATACGCAAGAGTCGGAACGGCATTTGGTAAGCTGCGGCTAAATTTTTTGGCGTCAGCACTTCATCCTTCGGCCCCTGAGCGATCATTTTTCCCTCACGCAAGAGCCACACTTTATGGGCATGACGCAGGCTATGGTTCAAATCATGGCTGCTCATCACTACCGCAATACCCGTCTCACAAAAGGCAAGCAACAGGCGATCTAATGCGGCCTGCTGGGCGACATCAAGGCTGTTCATCGGCTCATCCAGCAGCAAGAGCTGCCCTTCGGGATTGGCCGAGGGATCAATCTGCAGCAGCACGGCGGCAAGGCGAACGCGCTGCCATTCACCGCCGGAAAGCTGGTTGACCGACCGGGTCAGTTTGTCTGAGAGCCATAGCGACGCCGCCAGACGCAGCATTGCCGCTTCGGACTCAGGCGAGGATTGATGTAGCTGCAGGTAATGCCAGACGGGCATTGCAAAAGGAGGAAGCTGCTGCTGGCTTAGCCAGGCACGATGTCGGGATAGCCCGGCAGGCAACCAGTCGTCAAGCGGCTGCTGGTTAAACAGAAGGCTGCCTTGCCCGGCGCTTAACCCTGCCATTCGCGCGAGCAGCGTGCTCTTACCTGCCCCGTTCGGCCCGACAAGATGGATAAGTTCTCCGGGCTCCACCGCCGCAGATATTGGCCCAACCCGGCCCGCGACGGTGACGCCTGTCAGCTGCAGCAGGGACAACTTATTTAGCCAACGCCTGTTTAATGGCGTCCAGCACCACAGGATCTTCCGGCGTCATGTCCGGAGAGAAACGCTGAATCACTTTGCCATCACGGCCAATCAGGAATTTTTCGAAATTCCACAGGATGTCGTCAGGGTAAAGCGGGCCACGCCCTTTGCTGCTCATTCGCTCCAGAAAACCGCTGCCTTCCGGGGCAATGGCTGCCGGGCGCGCATCAATCAGCTTCTGATAAAACGGATGTCGGTGCTCGCCGTTGACATCGATTTTGCTAAACAGCGGGAACGTCACGCCGTAGGTAGTGCTGCAGAAGGTTTTAATTTCTTCGCTGCTGCCAGGCTCTTGCCCCAGGAACTGATTACATGGGAAACCAAGCACGCTGAACCCCTGAGCTTCAAAGTCTTTTTGCAGGTTTTCCAGTTGCTCATACTGCGGCGTCAGGCCGCACCTGGAAGCGACGTTCACCACCAGCAGCACTTTTCCCTGCCAGCTCTCCAGCGTGGTGTTTTCGCCGTCAATGGTGGTGACTTCGGTATTCAGAACATTGCTTTGCATATCATCCTCTTCCTCTGTGAGCCGAATTAACGTCCGGCTTTCAATAATAGCCAGATAAACACCGGCGCGCCGAGCGTAGCGGTGACCACGCCAATGGGCAGCTCGGCAGAACTTAGCGCAAGCCTTGCCACCACATCCGCGCCGGTTAAGATCGCGGCCCCAGCCAGCGCACTGGCAGGCAGCAAAACGCGATGATCGGTTAACCCCGCGAGTCGCAGCATGTGCGGGATCACCAGACCGACAAATCCAATCGCGCCGGCAAGCGCCACGCTGACGCCAACCAGCCAGCCGGTAGCCACAACCAAAATATTGCGCCACAGCCAGACGGAAAGCCCCAACTGCCGGGCTGAGTTTTCTCCGAGCGCCATCAGGTTGAGCGGCGCATGCTGTCGGCACAGCCAGACCACCACCGGCAGCAGCGTGACCATCAGCCAGCCCTGACGCCAGTCCACGCCGCCAAAGCCTCCCATCATCCAGTACATCAGCTGGCGCAGGTCGAGACTTGAGCTAAAGTAGACCGCCCAGGTCATCAGGGCACTACAAATAATGCCGAGGGCGACACCTGCAAGTAATAGACGACTGGTGGAGAGATGACGACGGGAAAAACGTAACAGAATAAAAGTGATCGCTAAGGCACCGAAAATGGCGCACAGCCCCAGCACCCAGCCCGGCAGCATCCCCTGCCCGAGCAACAGGGCAACAACCAGCGCAACGCCGGCGCCGTTGGAGACGCCAAGTAAACCGGGTTCGGCCAGCGGATTTTCAAACAGCGACTGCATAATCGTGCCGGTCACGGCCAGAGCCGCCCCCACCAGCAGGACGGCCAACGTTCGCGGCAGGCGGATTTGCCAGATAAAGAGCCGGGCCTCATCATTCCACCAGGAAAGAGGGGAAAACCAGACATCCCCGGCGCACAGGCTCAAGGCCAGCATCGTCGCCGTGGCAAAGACCAGGGCCACTAGCCAGCGTCGCTCAAACCTGCGTTGTCTGGTTACAAAATTCAGCATTCCGTAAAGGCTCCCTCTGCCCCGTTTATGCGCCTGATTTTACGGGGAGTTCGCCGAAGAGAACAAGCAAAGAAAAGGCCTTAATACCGCACCTGTCCCGAATTACTTTTCTACTGGCCGTTTACGAGTGAACTGCTGCTCCAGCATTGAGCTTCCCCACTGCTCGCCCTGCCATTCCCTGGTTAGCTTGAATCCCATCGACTCATAAAGATGGCGAGCTGCATTCAGTCCGCTAAAAGTCCACAGCTGCACGGAGGAAAACCCATACTCATCGCAAAAGCGCATCGCCTCAAGTAAAAGCGCTCGCCCGATACCGCTGCCACGGTACTCATCGTCGAGAATAAACCAGCGTAAATGGGCTTCGTGATTGCCCAGATCCTCACCATCGATGGATACAGAACCCACTATTTTGCCGTTGTGGAGCACCACCCAGATGCGGTTACACGGGCGATCCAGCCGCCCTGAAAACTCCGCCAGCCCGGCGGCGACTTTCCCTTCAAAAAAATAGCCGAAGTTATAGTGCTTTGAGTAATAGTTAGCGTGCATTTCCGCCACGCGGCCAATTACACCCGGCTGGTATCCCGTCATTATCTCGAAGTTTTTTCTTCCCTCGTCGCCCGTCAACTCACCACGACAGGCTTTCAGCGCCTGAGCATAGTTAGACAGGCCAGCAGCCACTGATTGCTGCGCCGGAGTATTCAGGTGCGCCAGAGCCTTCTCTACCCGCATTCTGCCGTATCTGTGGATTTCCCTGACCGTTTGTTTACCCTGGGCGGTCAAACGGAGTCGTCTGGCTCTGGCGTCTTCGTCTGAAACGCTCTCGAAAAGCTCTCCCGCCTTGCGCAGTTTGCCTATCATTCGGCTGACGCTAGACTTCTCCAGACCAAGAATCTGGACCAGATCGGCCGCAGTGACGTTCTCCCGTGAATCAATTTCCAGCAAAGCATGAACCGCAGAAGCAGAGTAGTTCGTGGCGGCAAGCGTTGAGTTGAGAAAACCAAGCTCGCGTACAACCTGGCGCGATGAGGCGCGTATAGATTCGATTAGGGTGCTGTCAGACATGATCGATACCGTTGAAATATGGTTGTACAATACAACCATTTGACAGAAATGTTTGTCAAGCACATGTCGTTAAGCAACAGGACTTAAAAGCAAAAGAAAAAGGCCGCGAATGCGGCCTTTTTTGTTAACTCAGGTTACTCGTCTTTTGGCGACGCGTTTTCAACCCGACTTTTTAGCTTCTGACCAGGTCGGAAGGTCACCACACGGCGCGCCGTAATGGGAATATCTTCACCGGTCTTCGGGTTGCGCCCGGGACGTTGGTTTTTATCGCGTAAGTCAAAATTACCAAAGCCCGAGAGTTTAACCTGCTCACCGTTTTCCAGAGCGCGACGGATCTCTTCGAAAAACAGCTCTACCAGCTCTTTGGCATCTCGTTTGCTAAGCCCAAGCTTATCAAACAGATATTCTGACATTTCAGCTTTTGTAAGCGCCATACGTTCAATCCCTCAATGATGCCTGGAATCGCTCTTTTAATGCCTCTACACATTTTGCAACGGTAGCGGCCATCTCCTCTTCTTCGAGTGTACGGCCCGTATCCTGAAGGATAAGGCTTATGGCCAGGCTCTTGTAGCCATCGGCTACGCCCTTGCCACGGTACACGTCAAATAAGTTTACGCCAACTACCTGATTTGCGCCAACTTTCTTACACTCGGCCAAAACATCTGCTGCCGGGACGTTTTCAGCCACCACAACAGCGATATCGCGGCGGTTTGCCGGGAAGCGGGAAACGTCCTGCGCCTCAGGCACCACGCGGTCTGCGAGCTTGCTCCACAGCACCTCAAACACCACCGTGCGGCCGTTAAGGTCCAGCTTACGCTCCAGTTCCGGGTGAACAACACCAATGAAACCAATGCATTCACCTGCTAAATAAATGGCAGCACTTTGCCCAGGATGCAAGGCCGGATTTGCCTGCGCTCTGAATTCGATGTCTGAAAGTTTACCGGTCAGGGCCAGAACGGACTCCAGATCGCCTTTCAGATCATAGAAGTCAACGGTGTTGCGCGCCAGATCCCAGTGTTCTTCATAGCGGTTGCCGCAGATAGCCCCCGCCAGCATAAGATCCTGACGAATCCCAAGGTCTGCCTGAGTATCAGGCACAAAGCGCAGGCCGGACTCGAAAATACGCACGCGGCTTTGCTGGCGATTCTGGTTATAAACCACGGTTGTCAGCAGGCCACTCCACAGCGACAGGCGCATAGCGGACATGTCGGTAGAGATCGGATTAGGAAGAATCAGATTTTCTTCGCCAGGGTGCAAAAGCTGCTGAATTTTCGGGTCGACGAAGCTGTAGGTAATGACTTCCTGGTAACCTTTGTCCACCAGCATGGTTTTCACACGCTTCAGAGAAAGGTCGGCTTCGCGATGGGTGCCCATCACCAGACCTGCCCGTACAGGGCTGTTTGGAATACTGTTGTAGCCGTAAACGCGGGCCACTTCTTCCACCAGGTCTTCTTCAATTTCCATATCGAAACGCCAGCTCGGCGCCACGGCAGTCCACTGCGCCTGACCTTCGGTCACTTCGCAGCCCAGACGACGCAGAATGTCGCTAACCTGAGCATCTTCGATGTGGTGACCAATCAGACGGTCCAGTTTGCTGCGACGGAGCGTGATCGTAGCGCGCTTAGGCAGGTGCGCTTCGCTTGTGACATCGATAACCGGGCCAGCTTCACCGCCACAGATATCCACCAGCAGGCGAGTCGCTCGCGCCATCGCTTTATACTGCAGCGCAGGATCGACGCCGCGCTCATAGCGGTGGGAAGCATCGGTATGCAGACCATGGCGGCGCGCACGACCGGTGATAGACAGCGGGCTGAAGAAGGCACATTCCAGCAGTACGTTCTGGGTTTCGTCGTTTACGCCTGAATGCTCGCCGCCGAAGATACCGCCCATGGCCAGCGCTTTATTGTGATCGGCAATAACCAGGGTGTCGGCATTGAGCTTCGCTTCGCTGCCGTCCAGCAGGACCAGGGTTTCGCCCTCTTCCGCCATACGCACCACGATCCCGCCTTCAATACGGTTCAGGTCGAAGGCGTGCATCGGCTGACCAAGCTCCAGCAGCACATAGTTGGTCACGTCAACCACCGCATCAATGGAACGAATACCGCAGCGACGCAGCTTCTCTTTCATCCACAGCGGCGTGGGTGCCTTAACGTTGATGCCTTTCACAACGCGGCCCAGGTAACGTGGGCAAGCTTCTGCGGCGTCTACGCGAATAGGCAGCGTGTCATTGATAGTCGCAGCCACGGCGGTAATTTCTGGCTCAACCAGAGGCAGCTTGTTCACCACCGCCACGTCGCGAGCTACGCCGATAATACCGAGGCAGTCGGCACGGTTTGGCGTGACGCTGATTTCAATGGTGTTGTCGTCCAGCTTCAGGTATTCGCGGATGTCAGTGCCGATTGGCGCGTCCGCTGGCAGCTCGATAATGCCATTATGATCGTCGGAAATACCCAGCTCGGAGAAGGAGCACAGCATCCCTTCGGACGGCTCACCGCGCAGTTTGGCCGCTTTGATCTTGAAATCGCCCGGCAGCACGGCGCCAACAGTCGCCACGGCAACTTTAAGACCCTGACGGCAGTTTGGTGCGCCGCAGACGATATCCAGCAGGCGATCGCCACCGACGTTAATTTTTGTTACGCGCAGTTTGTCGGCGTTTGGATGCTGACCGCACTCGACCACTTCCCCGACCACAACGCCGTGAAAAGCCCCTGCTACGGCATCGACACCGTCAACTTCAAGCCCGGCCATAGTTATCTGGCTGGAAAGTTCGTCACTGCTGTTGGCTGGGTTTACCCATTCGCGTAACCAGAGTTCACTGAATTTCATTGGATATCCCGCCTTTATTTGAACTGTTTGAGGAAACGTAAATCATTTTCGAAGAATGCACGCAGATCGGTCACGCCGTAGCGCAGCATGGTCAGACGCTCCATGCCCATACCGAAGGCGAAGCCGGAGTAAACTTCCGGATCGATACCTACGTTACGCAGCACGTTCGGGTGCACCATGCCGCAGCCCAGTACTTCCAGCCACTTGCCGTTTTTACCCATCACGTCCACTTCAGCGGACGGCTCGGTGAACGGGAAGTAGGACGGGCGGAAGCGAATCTGCAGGTCTTCTTCAAAGAAGTTATTCAGGAAATCGTGCAGCGTTCCCTTCAGGTTGGTGAAGTTGATGTTGGTGTCAACGATCAGGCCTTCCATCTGGTGGAACATCGGGGTGTGGGTCTGATCGTAGTCGTTACGGTAGACGCGGCCCGGGGCAATAATACGAATTGGCGGCTGCTTGTCTTTCATGGTGCGGATCTGCACACCAGAAGTCTGGGTACGCAGCAGACGGGTCGCGTCAAACCAGAAAGTATCGTGGTCCGCGCGCGCCGGGTGGTGCCCTGGAATATTCAGCGCATCGAAGTTGTGGTAGTCATCTTCGATTTCAGGGCCAGTTGCTACGGTGAACCCCAGTTCGCCGAAGAAGCTTTCGATACGATCGATGGTGCGGGTTACCGGGTGCAGGCCACCGTTTTCAATCCGACGACCAGGCAGAGAAACGTCAATCGTTTCTGCAGCCAGACGTTCGTTCAGTGCGACACTTTCGAGTGCAGCTTTGCGGGCGTTCAGGGCTTCCTGAACCTGCTCTTTAGCTTCGTTAATCACCGCGCCCGCAGCCGGACGTTCTTCCGGTGGCAGTTCACGCAGGGTGGTCATTTGAAGGGTCAGATGCCCCTTCTTCCCCAAATATTCGACGCGTACATTATCTAACGCGGCAACATCCTGGGCATCGTTTATGGCTGCTTTGGCACTGGCAACCAGCTCTGCGAGATGTGGCATGGTATTCCTCTTATGCCGGCAAACTGCCGGGGTAGTTGGTCTGATTCGAAAACGAAACGCAAAAAAAAAGCCTCCGTACAGGAGGCTTTCGGCGCTGTTTTTCGTTTCTTTTCTTACGCGCAAAGCCCCCTGAATCAGGCGCTAAAGTAAAAAAAGAAGCGGAAAATAGCAGCATTCATGCTTGCAGTTACCTTGTTTTGACAAATTTCGCTTTGGCTATTGAACGAGCTACGGCGTTGAAAGTCAATAAATTGATTGTGTTATGCCCTAATAATTCGATTTGTAGTAAGGCGACAAGCTCGATTATCCCCGGGAGCTTACTTAAGTAAGTGACTGGGGTCAGCAAGTGCAGTTAACGCAGCTACAGATTGAAGTATGACGGGGATAAATTAAAAGAGGGAGCAAGCTCCCTCTTATAACTGGCTTATGCCAGAGCTGCTTTCGCTTTCTCAACCAGGGCAGTGAATGCCACTTTGTCGAATACGGCGATGTCAGCCAGGATCTTACGGTCGATTTCAACAGAGGCTTTTTTCAGGCCGTTGATGAATTTGCTGTAAGAGATACCGTTCTGACGAGCTGCAGCGTTGATACGTGCAATCCACAGCTGGCGGAACTGACGTTTACGTTGACGACGGTCGCGGTAAGCGTACTGACCAGCTTTGATAACAGCCTGGAAGGCAACGCGGTATACGCGAGAACGCGCACCGTAGTAGCCTTTAGCTTGTTTGAGGATTTTTTTGTGACGAGCACGTGCGATTACACCACGTTTTACGCGAGCCATTTAGCTCTCCTGTTTCTATTCTGAATTAATTAAAAAAAGTTTACTTATGCGTACGGCAGGCAAGCGACAACCAAGCCCAGATCCCCTTTGGAGACCATGCCTTTCGGACGCAGATGACGTTTACGTTTGGTAGACTTTTTAGTCAGAATGTGACGCAGGTTAGCGTGCTTACGCTTAAAACCGCCAGAAGCAGTCTTTTTGAAGCGCTTAGCGGCGCCGCGTACTGTTTTGATCTTTGGCATTTCAATTTCCACTTCGCATTGTTAATAAAACGAACCAGTAGGCGAACAAAACCCGCGAGGCCTAAGCCCCGCGGTCTGTTACTTGATGGCCTTACTGTTTCTTCTTCGGAGCAAGCACCATGATCATCTGGCGGCCTTCGATCTTCGTTGGGAAGGATTCGACCACTGCCAGTTCACTCAAATCGTCACGGACGCGGTTAAGCACTTCCATACCAATCTGTTGGTGTGCCATTTCACGCCCACGGAAACGCAGGGTGATTTTGGCTTTGTCTCCGTCTTCCAGAAAGCGAACCAGGCTGCGGAGTTTTACCTGATAGTCGCCATCATCGGTACCAGGTCGGAATTTAATTTCCTTAACCTGAATAACTTTTTGCTTCTTCTTCTGTTCCTTAGAAGATTTGCTTTTCTCGTAGAGGAACTTGCCGTAGTCCATGATGCGGCAAACAGGCGGCTCGGCGTTTGGACTGATTTCTACTAAATCAACCCCAGCCTCTTCGGCTTTTTCTAAAGCTTCATTCAGACTGACAATACCAATCTGCTCGCCATCAATACCGGTCAGACGAACCTCAGTGGCACGAATCTCTCTGTTAATGCGATTAGGACGCGCCGGTTGAACTCTTTTTCCGCCTTTAATACTTTATTCCTCCAGTTGATGAAGATTGCGGCTGCGAATTTCTTGCTGCAGCTTTTCAATCAATTCGTTGACGTCCATGCTCCCCAGGTCTTTGCCGCGGCGGGTACGAACGGCAACTTTGCCTGCTTCGACCTCTTTATCGCCACAAACCAGCATATAAGGGACACGACGTAACGTGTGTTCACGGATTTTAAAGCCTATCTTCTCATTTCTCAAGTCTGCTTTTACGCGAATGCCCGCATTTTGGAGTTTACGAGTCAATTCGTTAACGTATTCTGCCTGGCCGTCGGTGATATTCATCACCACCGCCTGCACCGGAGCAAGCCAGGTTGGGAAGAAACCAGCAAACTCTTCGGTCAGAATACCGATAAAGCGTTCCATTGAACCTAAAATGGCGCGGTGAATCATTACCGGCACCAAACGCTCGTTATTTTCGCCAATATAGGAGGCGTTCAAGCGGGTTGGCAGGGAGAAGTCAAGCTGAACGGTACCGCACTGCCAGGCACGATCCAGGCAGTCATACAGCGTGAACTCAATTTTCGGGCCGTAGAATGCACCTTCACCCGGCTGATAGTCAAACGGGATATTGTTTTCCTGCAATGCAACAGCCAGATCCGCTTCCGCGCGATCCCACATTTCGTCACTGCCGATGCGTTTTTCCGGACGGGTAGACAGTTTCACCACGATTTTCTCGAAACCGAAGGTGCTGTACATGTCGTAGACCATGCGGATACAGCTGTTTACTTCATCGCGAACCTGCTCTTCAGTACAGAAGATGTGGGCGTCGTCCTGAGTAAAGCCGCGAACACGCATCAGGCCATGCAGCGCGCCCGAAGGCTCATTGCGGTGGCAGCTACCAAATTCCGCCATACGCAGCGGCAGGTCGCGGTAGGACTTCAGGCCCTGGTTGAAGATCTGCACGTGGCCCGGGCAGTTCATCGGTTTGATGCAGTATTCACGGTTCTCGGAAGAGGTGGTGAACATCGCGTCTTTGTAGTTGTCCCAGTGGCCCGTTTTTTCCCACAGAACGCGGTCCATCATGAACGGACCTTTCACTTCCTGGTACTGGTACTCTTTCAGCTTGGAACGGACGAACACTTCCAGCTCGCGGAAAATCGTCCAGCCGTCGTTATGCCAGAACACCATACCCGGCGCTTCTTCCTGCATATGGTACAGGTCAAGCTGCTTGCCGATTTTGCGGTGATCGCGCTTGGATGCTTCTTCCAGACGCTGCAGATAAGCATTCAGCTGCTTTTTGTCCGCCCAGGCAGTGCCGTAGATACGCTGCAGCATCTTGTTGTTGCTGTCACCGCGCCAGTATGCGCCGGAGGTTTTCTGCAGCTTGAAGTGATGGCAGAAACGCATGTTTGGCACATGTGGCCCGCGGCACATATCCACGTATTCTTCATGATGATACAAACCTGGTTTGTCATCATGGCTGATATTTTCATCAAGAATGGCAACTTTGTAGTTTTCGCCGCGGTTGACGAAAGTCTCACGCGCTTCCTGCCAGCTCACCTTTTTCTTGATAACGTCGTAATCTTTCTCGGCCAGCTCGTGCATACGCTTCTCGAGCAGCTCAAGATCTTCCTGCGTCAGGGTGTGGTCCAGATCAACGTCGTAGTAGAAACCGTTGTCGATAACCGGGCCGATCGCCATTTTAGTGTGCGGCCACAGCTGCTTGATGGCATGACCGAGCAGGTGAGCACAAGAGTGGCGAAGAATTTCCAGACCCGCTTCGTCTTTAGCGGTGATAATGGCGAGCTTCGCGTCGTTTTCGATAATATCGGAAGCATCAACCAGTTCACCGTCTACGCGGCCAGCGATACACGCTTTGGCAAGACCTGGACCGATGTCCAGCGCAACGTCCATTGGGCTAACGGGTTTGTCGTAATGGCGTTGGCTGCCATCAGGAAGAGTAATAACAGGCATGTTAAGTCCTTATCTGCAGTGGTGACCCACACGAAAGATCACATACAGTAGAGAAATTGGATTTAGAACAACTCGTTGCGTAACCATTTGACCAACAATCGCCGAATTGGTACGCAGTCTGGTGTACAAATGAAAATGGCATCACTGCCATCTCACCTGAATCGCAGATGGTAACACTAACAGGAAGGGGAATACATCCCTTGTTGCCGTGAACGAGCTTGATAAATAAGGCCGTCGCCCACCCTTTTCAATGCGCGTTATGCCGCTTTGTCTTTCTCTTCCACCAGCACCAGCGGGCATTTTTTTACCTTACAAGCCTGGGAGTAAGCCAGGTCGCACACCGCACAAAGGTCTCTCAGTTCCGACTCATATTCGTATTCCATAAAATAGCGAAAAGTCCCACCGCCGGACTCAGTGCGCCAGAATCGCTGCGGCTCCAGAATTTCATCAAGCTGCCTGAAGGTCAGGGCTGAAGGGTTATGAAACCCCACTCGTACGCGATAGATAGTCATGCACGATTATTCTCAGGGCGCGATGCGTTTTGCCAGGTGGTTTTGGTTCTCAAAAGGATAGGAAAAAACGAAGAGTGGGCGCACGAGGAAAAAACAAAGCCGGATATTGTCCGGCTTCTTAATCTTACATTTTATACCCGAGCGTAATTTGCGTACGTCTGTCGGTATGGTTTGGTGCAGTAGACGGCGGATCGGAGTTCCAGGTCACGTTATAGCCTACTTTCAGGCCAAAGTGCTCACTGATAGCCACATCCAGCGCCGTTTCGGAGTTCACCGTGGTGTCGTCACTGCCCAGCACGGACACGCCCTGAATAAACTTAGCGTTGTCGGTCAGCTGCCAGTTGTAAGTCGCAGACGCATAGCCCAACGCCTGAGTCTCGTTTTTACCATCGGTAAATTCGTCATAACGCACACCTGGACCGAATTCCACACGCAGACTGTGAACTGGACCGTTCAGCAACTGGCGACCATAACCCGCAGTGAAGACATCGCGCGCATGGTAGCCGTTGTATCGGTCAGTCAACCAGCTGGCCTGACCAAAGAGATAGTCATAGTCAGTCATGTTGTAACGACCACGCCCACCCGCTGAGTATTTCTCGGAAGAGCGTACATCGTTGGAAGAGGTGTTGCTGGCGGTACCCCAAATTGACCAGGCGGTAGCCGTATTGTACCAGGTCATATTGGTGTTTGCAGTCAAGTTGGAACTTTTGGTATTGCCTGCCTGCGCAAGATAGCCTGCATTCAGATTACCTTCGAAGGGTTTCTTCGCGGTAGTCGGGTCATCCATGACAGTAAATACTGAGTCATCTGCCACTGCGAAATGGCTAAAGAACGCTCCACCGGTGAGTAAAAGCGCAACCGGCACTGTCTTTAAAAGCTTCATTTATTAATCCGTACAACACAAAAAAGAAACCATTAAGGTTCCGGAATCTTTCCTCGGGATCAAATCGAAGCCGCCCCGGAAAGGTTACAAATTATAAAAACTCCGCAATAACATAGCAATGGATTCTTGTTTCATTTTTTGTATAAGAGAGCTCTTAAAATATCTTTATTTTCATAAGGATACGAAGGTTATGGTTTTTGGATAATCATTCGATAAATCATGATTTTAATTAACATTTCACTTCCCGCTTCGGTGCTACGCTTTAGGACAATGGCTAAAAAAGGAGGAGACATGACCGCTATTTTTACACTCACCCTCGCCCCTTCCCTCGACAGCGCCACCGTCACGGCGCAAATCTATCCTGAAGGGAAACTTCGCTGCACCTCGCCCATCTTTGAACCCGGCGGCGGCGGTATAAACGTTGCCCGTGCCATTGTCCATTTGGGGGGACACGCCACGGCGATATTTCCGGTCGGCGGCGCGACTGGCCAGCACCTTCGCGATCTGCTGCTTGAAGAGCATGTCACCGTGGACACCGTGGAAGCGAAAGACTGGACTCGCCAGAACCTGCACGTACATACCGAATCTACCGGCGAACAATATCGATTCGTTATGCCTGGAGCCGCCCTGACGGAGGATGAATTCCTGCACCTGGAACAAAAAGCCCTTGCCCTTCATTCCGGCGATATTCTGGCGATCAGCGGGAGCCTGCCGCCGGGCGTTGATCTCAAAAAGCTCTGCCGCCTGGTAAAAATGGCTCAGGAGAAAGGCATACGCTGCATCGTGGACAGCTCAGGAGAGGCACTGAAAGCCACACTCGCGTTAGGCAACATCGAACTGGTGAAGCCAAACCAAAAAGAGCTGAGCGCCTTAGTTCAGCGCGAACTTACGCAGCCGGACGATGTGCGAGCCGCCGCGCAGCACCTTGTCGACAGCGGCCAGGCAAAACGCGTCGTGGTTTCTCTGGGAGCCCAGGGAGCCCTGGCGGTTGATACACAAGAGTGTGTGCACGTTGTGCCACCGCCGGTCAAAAGCCAAAGCACCGTCGGCGCCGGAGACAGCATGGTTGGCGCCATGACGCTCAAGCTTGCGGAAAACGCGCCTCTGCTGGATATCGTTCGCTATGGCGTGGCTGCCGGCAGTGCCGCTACGCTGAACAAAGGCACCCGCCTCTGCTCGCTGGAAAATACGCAGAAGATCTACGCCTGGCTACGAGGCTAACGTTTCGTTGCAGAATAAACGGGCTGCCGCCGAGCGAGAATATCGCCATTCCGGCAGCATGAACTATGCTAAAACCTTCAGGATAACAACGGGGTGACTATGAGCGAAGTTGAACGCTATCTGATAACGGTGCAATTTGAAGAGCAAAGCCTGGCCGACATCAACGAGCTGAACAACCAGCTCACGCGCGGCGGTTTTACCCTCACGCTCACCGATGATCAAGGCAAAATTCACGAACTTGGCCCGGGCAGCTTCGGGCTAATCAGTCCGCTTGATGAACAAGAAGTTGCAGCGTTGGCCAGAGGGCTGGGAAGCGTAGCGCTTGGCACGGAGCCTGACGTCGTCGTTACCCGCTGGGAAGCCTGGCAGAAACAAAAGTAAGTACTGGCCGGGGTTGTGCGTCAGCGCGTGTTTTTGCCCGGCAAACGGCGATAAGCTATTGATTGCAGTGTCTACCAGCCAACCTGGGGAGAAAAGTCATGTGGCAAGCCATCCGTCATTTGTTAAGCGAGCAGTTAGGCGAAGCAGAGATTGAACAGCGCACTGAGCTACCCGGCGGCGAAATTCACGCGGCATGGCATATTCGTTATGCGGGCCACGAGATTTTCGTCAAGTGTGACGAACGCGAAATGCTGCCCATCTTCACGGCAGAAGCCGATCAGCTAGAGCTCCTGTCGCGCAGTAAGACCGTCAGAGTACCCAAGGTCTGGGCGCTCGGCAGCGACAGAGATTACAGCTTCTTGCTGCTGGAGTATCTGCCTTCTAAACCCCTCGATGCCCATAACGCGTTTCTCCTCGGTCAGCAGTTGGCCCGGCTTCATCAATGGAGCGACCAGCCGCAGTTCGGTCTGGACTTCGACAACGATCTCTCCACCACCCCGCAGCCCAACGCCTGGCAGCGACGCTGGTCGACCTTCTTTGCCGAGCAGCGCATTGGCTGGCAGTTGGAAATGGCGGCGGAAAAAGGCATCGACTATGGCGATATTGATTTGATCGTTGATTTTGTCCAGCAGGCGCTGGCCTCGCATCAGCCTCAGCCTTCCCTGTTGCATGGCGATCTCTGGTCGGGCAACTGCGCCCTCGGGCCTGACGGGCCCTTTATTTACGACCCCGCCTGCTATTGGGGTGACCGGGAATGCGACCTGGCCATGCTGCCGCTGCACAACGACCAGCCGCCGCAAATTTACGACGGCTATCAGTCCGTCTCTCCTCTTCCGGCGGGCTTCCTCGACCGCCAACCCATTTACCAACTTTATACCCTGCTTAACCGGGCGATTCTGTTCGGCGGGCAGCACCTGGTGACGGCGCAAAAAGCGCTGGAGAAAGTATTAGTGGCGTAAAAAGCAGGCCGCGCCTGAACGGCGTGGCCCGTTATTTTATAAAAAGCCGAGCAGCTTGAAGAAGAAATAGCCCACCACGATGACAATCACCGGCAGGACATAAAGCGGAAAAATCTGCAGTAAGATCGTGTGATGTGGCACAACCACTTTTGCATCGAGCTGCGCTTTGCTGAGTCCCTCCGGCCCTTTGGCCTGTTCAAGAATCAGCTGATCCTGCACGCCCTCGCGCAGGAATTTTGCCTGACGGCTCATGCGGGCCCCGGAGTCCTGCAGCGCCAGACCGATAAAAATCAGCGCAAATATTAGCCAGAAGAAGACGTTCACCTGGCCGTTAAAATCCGGCAGCGGCGAGTTGTACCAGAAGAGATTCAGGAACGGCGTATTGAACCGCATCATCTCAATCATCACGTGGGCGAAATCCATCATTACGGCGTCAATGCCCGGCTGTTTTTCGCTGTGCTGATACATAAATTTCAGGATGGAAATTACCGTCGACAGAAGCGCCGGGATAAAAATAATCCAGCCCGCCACGCGCTTTAAAATCGCAATGCGTCCAGCTTGTTGATACGTCATGTACTCCCCTTTATTAGGACGTAACGTTATACGCTCAAAGTCTACCCTGTGTGGCGCTATTTCGCCTGAGCTTTGCGGGCTAAATTCGCAAAAGCGGTAGCTTCGAGCTTTGTTTCCGGCTAAAGATACACAAACATTTTATTTTGACGAACAGAAAGGAGTCATTTTATGGCCGAAACGCGCCAAATCCTCGCAGCAATTTTTGATATGGATGGGCTGCTGATAGATTCCGAACCGCTTTGGGATCGTGCGGAGCTGGACGTGCTGGAGAGCATCGGCGTCGATATTACGCGTCGTCACGAACTGCCCGACACGCTGGGATTACGCATCGACCTGGTGGTTGAACTTTGGTATTCACGCCAGCCGTGGACCGGACCATCCCGTGAGGAAGTGACCGCGCGCGTTATCGAACGTGCTATTGCGTTGGTTGAGGAACAGCGCCCGCTGCTGCCTGGCGTTATTGAAGCGGTGAAGCTTTGCAAAACGCTGGGCCTGAAGGTTGGTCTGGCCTCTGCGTCTCCGCTGCACATGCTGGAAAAGGTGCTTGAAATGTTCGACCTGCGCCAGGACTTCGACGCTATTGCCTCCGCTGAACATCTGCCTTACAGCAAGCCGCATCCACAAGTGTATCTCGATGCGGCCGCGAAGCTGGGGATCGATCCGCTCTCCTGCGTGACGCTCGAAGACTCCGTCAACGGTATGATCGCTACTAAAGCGGCGAGGATGCGCTCCATTGTGGTGCCTGCCGAGGAGAACTTTGCGGACCCACGCTGGTGCCTGGCGGACGTCAAACTTCCTTCTCTGGTTCAGCTAACGGAAACAAGCTTGAAAGGCTAAACCTGTCGGGCGGCTCAGGCCGCCCATCTTCCTGACAAAATGTTACACCGTCACCTCTTCCGAATACTGTACAAAAACCCTATACTGGATGAATCGACAGTTTCTTCATTCAGGTTGTATCATGACGGCGGAAGGCCACCTGCTCTTTTCTATTGCCTGCGCAGTTTTTGCCAAAAACGCCGAACTGACGCCCGTCCTCGCCCAGGGTGACTGGTGGCATATTGTGCCGTCCGCGATTCTGACCTGCCTGTTGCCGGATATTGACCACCCAAAATCCTTTCTGGGCCAGCGGCTAAGCTGGATCTCAAAACCGGTGGCGCGAATGTGCGGCCACCGGGGGTTTACCCATAGCCTGTTTGTGGTGTTCGCCGGGCTGGCACTGTTTTACCTCAAGGTACCGGAAAGCTGGGTCATTCCGGCCGATGCGCTGCAGGGTATGGTGCTGGGTTACCTCAGCCATATCCTTGCCGACATGCTAACGCCTGCCGGGGTGCCGCTATTGTGGCCGTGCCGCTGGCGTTTCCGTTTCCCCATCGTTCGCCCGCAAAAAGGCAATCAGCTTGAGCGCGCCCTGTGCATGGCGCTGTTTGGTTTTGCGGTTTGGATGCCCCAGGGCCTGCCCGAAAACGGTGCAGTACGCTGGTCTTCGCAGATGATAAATTCGCTGCAAACCACCTTTAATAGCTTTATAACTCACCAGTCTGAGCGTTAAACAGCCAATATCATTCATTTGGTAATAATCAATTCCTTTTGAATATAAGCCAACGCCCTGCCATCTGTTACGCTTTGCAACATAACGGTCGCCCCTGCGCGGCCGCGTGACAATAAATCAGGAGATACGGGGATGAATTTTCCACTGGTAGCGAACATTGTGGTGTTCGTTGTATTGCTATTGCTGCTGGCGCAAACTCGCCACAAGCAATGGAGCCTTGCCAAAAAAGTGCTGGCAGGTCTGGTACTGGGCGTGATCTTTGGCCTGGCGCTGCACACCATTTATGGTTCCGACAGCGCGGTGCTGAAAGATTCCATTCAGTGGTTTAATGTTGTCGGTAACGGCTATGTGCAGCTGCTGCAGATGATTGTTATGCCGCTGGTCTTCGCCTCAATTCTGAGTGCCGTCGCCAAACTGCATAATGCATCTTCGCTGGGGAAAATCAGCGTTCTGTCTATCGGTACACTGCTGTTTACCACGCTGATTGCCGCGCTGGTCGGGGTGCTGGTCACCAATCTGTTTGGCCTGACCGCTGAAGGCCTGGTGCAGGGCAATGCAGAAAACGCTCGTCTGGCGGCGATTCAATCCAACTACATTGGTAAAGTGGCTGACCTGACCGTCCCGCAGCTGATTCTCTCCTTCGTGCCGAAAAACCCGTTTGCTGACCTGACCGGTGCCAGCCCGACGTCTATCATCAGCGTGGTGATTTTTGCCGCCTTCCTGGGCGTCGCAGCGCTGAAGCTGCTGAAAGATGATGCCCCTAAAGGTGAGCGCGTACTGGTGGCTATCGACACCCTGCAAAGCTGGGTCATGAAGCTGGTTCGCCTGGTCATGCAGCTGACGCCATACGGCGTGCTGGCGCTGATGACCAAAGTAGTGGCGGGCTCAAACCTGCAGGACATCATCAAGCTGGGCAGCTTCGTGGTGGCGTCTTACCTTGGCCTGGCAATTATGTTTGGCGTTCACGCCGTTCTGCTGGCTTTCAACGGCGTTAGCCCGGTGAAATACTTTCGCAAAGTCTGGCCGGTGCTGACCTTCGCGTTCACCAGCCGCTCCAGCGCAGCGAGTATTCCACTGAACGTGGAAGCGCAAACCCGCCGTCTTGGCGTGCCAGAATCTATCGCCAGCTTCTCTGCCTCCTTCGGTGCAACCATCGGCCAGAACGGCTGTGCAGGTCTCTACCCGGCAATGCTTGCCGTGATGGTGGCTCCGACCGTAGGGATTAACCCGCTGGATCCTGTCTGGATTGCGACGCTGGTAGGGATTGTGACCGTTAGCTCCGCAGGCGTAGCCGGCGTGGGCGGTGGTGCAACCTTCGCTGCGCTGATTGTGCTGCCCGCGATGGGGCTGCCGGTCACGCTGGTCGCGCTGCTGATTTCCGTTGAACCGCTGATTGATATGGGCCGTACCGCCCTGAACGTTAGCGGGTCGATGACCGCCGGGACCATTACCAGCCAGTTGATGAAGCAGACCGACAAAGAGATTCTGAACAGCGACGATGAAGTGGAATTAGCCCACCGTTAATCTGAACTGAAAAACAAAAAGGCCGCTATCACTAGCGGCCTTTTTTTATACTTCGTTTTCCTGCCGAACCTGTTTCGCCCAGCGCTGTGCCGACTCGGGCAAAGTAAACGGCGGCGACTGGCGGAAGGCATCACCCAGTAAAACAAACGCTACATACTGCCCGCGCAGCAGATAGACATCTTTGAACCCGTCTACTCGCCACGCATGAGAAGGCGGAGCTGGCTCCACGCGGGGCGTGTAGGTAATGATTGGGCGTGTATTCGGTTGGCGCAGTGGTTTCATAGGCAACGGGATTGGAACTGAATTAGTGAACAACCTCACCATGATAGCGGATCTCACCCTTCCTCGTCGCCCCCTCTTCTCTGTCTCCGCCCGTAAGGCAAAAAAAAGCCCGGCGCAGAGACTGCAGCCGGGTCCTTTACGGCGTGCTAGCTTAGGCTTTAGGTGCCTGCGGATCGGTGTCGTATTCAGCGCAGGTCTGGTAGCCCGAATTCATCACGCGACCGGTGTCATCCAGCGCGACAAAGTAGGTTTCAGCTTTACCGTTACGCTGGCCCAGAATATAGGTCTGGCAGGTCCCTTTGGCGTGGATCATGGTGATTTCGGAAGACGGTTTACCCGCAATCTGCTGAACCTGGGCACGAGTCATGCCTTTTTTCACATCTTTCACCACCGGCTCAGTCACCAGATCTTTGGTGCGATCGTAAGCGGTACACCCTGCCAGCATAGTCATTACCGCTGCCGCGCCTAAAAATCCTGCAAATTTATTATTCATAATTATCCTCATCAATGAATGTATTGATCCTGCGTGTTAGATAAGCCTGGAATATAAAAGAACATTTTTCAACTCGTTACCCTTAATGCGTGAAAATTCGGACAATAAGAGTATTCATAAGGATCCTGTCTGGTTTGCAGAAAAACTCGCCGTCTGCAGGCCGGGTAAGCCTTTGAGCCTTGTCGTTTTCAGCGCAACAGGGTAAGTTTTAGGACAGTTAAATTTTGCGGCCTGCGCGTTGCGGGTACAGCTTATTGGAGGGGTTAAATGGCTCTGCAACAAGAGATTATTCAGGCACTGGGCGTCAAGCCACAGATCGACGCCAGCGAAGAGATCCGCGTCAGCGTTGATTTTCTGAAAACGTACCTTAAAACCTACCCGTTTATTAAATCTCTGGTGCTGGGGATAAGCGGCGGCCAGGACTCCACTCTGGCGGGCAAACTCTGCCAGCTAGCTATCAGCGAACTGCGTGAAGAAAGCGGCGACGACAGCTATCAGTTTATCGCCGTGCGCTTGCCGTTTGGCGTACAGGCCGACGAGCAGGATTGCCAAGATGCCATTGCGTTTATCCAGCCGGATCGCGTGTTAACGGTGAACATCAAGGGCGCCGTGCTTGCCAGCGAGCAGGCTCTGCGCGAAGCGGGAATCGAGCTGAGCGATTTTGTTCGTGGCAATGAAAAAGCCCGCGAGCGCATGAAAGCGCAGTACAGCATCGCCGGGATGACCAAAGGCGTCGTCGTGGGGACTGACCATGCCGCGGAAGCCGTAACCGGATTCTTCACCAAGTATGGCGACGGCGGCACCGACATTAATCCTCTTTTCCGCCTCAACAAACGCCAGGGCAAACTGCTGCTGAAAACGCTCGGCTGCCCGGAACATTTGTACCTGAAGGCCCCGACAGCCGATCTCGAAGACGATCGCCCTTCTCTGCCGGATGAAGCGGCCCTCGGCGTAACCTACGTGCAAATTGACGATTATCTGGAAGGCAAAACCGTACCGGCTGAAACCGCAAAAATCATCGAAGGCTGGTATCTGAAAACGGAACACAAACGCCGTCCGCCGATTACCGTGTTTGATGATTTCTGGAAAAAATAGTCAGAAACAACTTTGCATTAGCATTTTTCAGGGCGGCGTAGTGCCGCCTTTTTTACAGGATGGACATGGACACCTCTTCGCAACGCGCCACGCTTATCGGCCTTATCGCAATCCTGCTCTGGAGTACCTCCGTTGGCCTGTTGCGCAGCATCAGCGAGCACTTTGGCGCAGTCGGCGGCGCGGCCCTGCTCTACACCGTCAGCGCGCTGTGTCTTTGCCTCGCCCGAGGTTTGCCCAAAATACGCGAACTCCCACCCCGTTATCTCTGGGTTGGCGGGCTGCTCTTTGTGGGCTATGAAATAAGCCTGGCGCTTTCAATTGGCCTGGCGCACACCCGCGCTCAGTCCCTGGAACTGGGGATGATCAATTATCTCTGGCCCTGCCTGACCGTCTTTTTCGCCCTGTTTATTAACGGCCAGCGCAGCAATTTATGGCTGTGGCCTGGGCTCGCGCTTTCCCTGGCGGGGATTGTGCAGGTAATGAAAGGAGACGGCGACTGGTCGCCTCTCGTGATGTGGCACAACATTCTCGATAACCCACTGGCCTACGGCCTGGCTTTTGCCGCCGCCATCATCTGGGCGCTCTACTGCAACCTGACTCGCCGCTGGAGCGAAGGTAAAAGCGGCGTCAGCCTGTTTTTCTGCGCCACCGCGCTGGTGCTGTGGATTAAGTTCGCCTTTGTGGCACATCCAACAATGCATTTCACGCTATCCGGTACGGCGCAGCTGTTATTTATGGGGATTTCTACCGCCGTCGCCTATTCAGCCTGGAATGTTGGTATCCAGCGGGGAAACATGACGCTGCTTGCCACGGCTTCCTACTTCACGCCGGTATTATCAGCCCTGCTCGCCACGCTGTGGCTGGGTCTGCATCCCGGCTTTGCTTTCTGGCAAGGCGTACTGATGGTTGTAGGCGGCTCTCTGCTTTGCTGGCTTGCCACGCGACACTATGGTTAAGGGCGATTCCCTCTTCACCTTCACGACTGCTATACTGGTGAAATAAACAGTACCCAGGAGTCCGATGTGGTCAGGCGTGCAAATTCGTCGCGGTTAGAGTTTGAAGCCGCGGCGGTCTATGAATATCCGGAGCATCTCAGGCCATGGCTTGATGACCTGCCCAAAAAACCCGGCGTCTATGTTTTTCACGGTGAAAGCGACGTTATGCCGTTGTATATCGGCAAAAGTGTCAATATCCGCACGCGCGTGATGTCCCATTTTCGTACGCCTGATGAAGCCGCACTCTTGAGGCAGTCTCGCCGTATTACCTTTATCCGCACTGCCGGCGAACTCGGAGCGCTGCTGCTCGAAGCGCAAATGATCAAAGAGCAACAGCCTTTGTTCAACAAACGCCTGCGTCGTAACCGCCAGCTTTGTTCCCTGTCTCTTCAGGGGGACACACCGCAGGTTGTATATGCCAAAGATGTCGATTTCTCCCGCCAGCCGGGCCTGTATGGGTTGTACGCTAACCGCCGGGCCGCGCTGCAAACGCTGCAAGGGCTGGCCGATGAGCATCGCCTCTGTTACGGCATGCTGGGCCTGGAATCACTGAGTAAGGGCCGGGCCTGTTTTCGCTCAGCGCTCAAACGCTGCGCCGGAGCCTGTTGCGGGAAAGAGACTCAGGCCGAGCATCATGCCCGCCTGGTTCAGGCTCTCGAACAGGTTCGCCTGATTTGCTGGCCATGGAAAAACGCCGTCGCCATCGTGGAACGCAGCCCGGAGATGACCGAGTATCACCTGATCGATCACTGGTTTTATCTTGGGTCCGTGCAACAGTTAACTGACGCGACAACCCGCCGCCAGCCGCCGGAGGGCTTTGATAACGACGGCTACAAGATCCTTTGCAAGCTGATGCTGAGCGGGGAATATGAGGTGATAGAACTGGAGTAGACTCCCCCCAAGAGAGGAGTCTAAAAGTGCTAAGCCGCCGACGAAGGCAGAAGCTTCGTGATAGCTTCCGGCCAGCCGTCGCTGCAGCCCCAGAGACGCATTTGCTCGATATCCGGTGCCAGCAGGCGGTCCTTTTCCAGAAATGCCACGCGTTCGCGAATATCCCCGAAGACGTTTTCAAGAAGGGGTGAGCTGCGCAACGGCCGGTGAAACTCGATGCCCTGAGCGGCCGCCATAGCCTCAATCCCAACCACTGCCGCAGTGTTAAAGCACATAGATCCCAGACGGCGAGCCGCATAGGTCGCCATCGAAACATGGTCTTCCTGATTTGCAGACGTTGGCAGACTGTCGACGCTACCCGGATGAGCGAGCGATTTATTCTCCGAGGCCAGTGCCGCAGCGGTGACCTGCGCAATCATAAAGCCGGAGTTAATCCCGCCCTCTTTCACGAGGAACGGCGGCAGGCCGGACAGCCCGGTATCCAGCAGCAGCGCCAGGCGACGTTCCGAAATTGCGCCAATTTCCGCCACCGCTAACGCGATAATATCGGCGGCAAAGGCAACGGGCTCTGCGTGGAAGTTGCCGCCGGAAATCACTTCTCCGGTGTCGCTGAACACCAGCGGGTTGTCCGAGGCGGCGTTGGCCTCAATCTGCAGAACACGCGCCGCATGGCGCAGGTTATCCAGACACGCGCCCATAACCTGCGGCACGCAGCGAATGGAATAAGGATCCTGCACGCGGCCACAGTGGGCATGAGAATCAACGATTTTACTGTCGGCAAGCAGTGCAGTGACCGCCGCAGCCACATCAATTTGTCCCGCCTGGCCGCGAGCCTGGTGGATACGCGCGTCGAATGGTTTCACTGAGCCTTTGATAGCCTCCAGCGACAAGGCCCCCGCCACCAGCCCGGCAGCAAACACCTTCTCGCCCTCAAACAACCCTCGCAGCGCAAGCGCCGTCGAAACCTGGGTCCCGTTCAGCAGCGCCAGGCCCTCTTTTGGCCCCAGTACCAGCGGCTTTACGCCTGCCAGCTTCAAACCTTCACCGGCAGGGATCTGTTCGCCGTTCACCCTGACATTCCCTTCCCCGAGCAACATCAGCGACAGATGCGCCAGCGGGGCCAGGTCACCGGATGCCCCCACCGAGCCTTTCTCCGGGATCACCGGCATTACGCCCGAGTTAAACAGCGCAATGAGACTATCAATCACCAGCAGACGAACGCCGGAATGCCCGCGTGACAGGCTGATAATTTTACTGGCCATCACCAGTCGGACAACATCATCCGGCAGCGCTTCGCCAAGCCCCACGCTGTGAGAAAGCACCAGATTACGCTGAAGTTCAGCCAGATGATCGGTGGCGATGGTGGTTTGTGCCAGCTTGCCAAAACCGGTGTTAATACCGTAAACCACGTCGCCGTGGGCAACAATCGCTTCTACCGTGCCGAGCGCACGCTCAACGGCGGCAACCGCCCCGGGGTCAAGCCTGAGCAGCACGTTTCCATGGTAGATCTCGCGCAGAGTGGCCAGTGAAACGGAACCTGGAGTGAGACTGCATAGCTTCTTTTGCGTTGACATGTCAGCATCCTGTTTGCATCGGGTTTTTGTCTATATTTGTATATACAACTTAACTAATAAACCAAATAATCCGCCAGCGGGTCATAGGACTTTTTTATCGATCGGTGAGCCGGATCGCGCTTGTGAAATTTTTCCAGCACGGGATGCTGCCGGGCGTTTACAGGCAGGGGAAATGAAGAACAAAACCGCAGTTGCACAGCAGTTTCTGAGGATATTCATCAGGAAGAAAGAGCATTGCCCGGCCAGTTTTCCGGGCATTCGGTCTACAAATAGGTAATTTCGCTGAACAGCAGTTGCCCTTCGTTTTTTAACAGCCGCAGCGTGTGGCTGCCCTCCTGCCACCAGGCGCCCTGGTCCGGTGAAAGCAGCTTATCTTCCAGCTGCCATTCCCCGCTCAGGACATAAACAACGCCGCCTCGGGTACCAAAAGTGGTAAAGGTTCTGTACGCCACCCGCACCTGGGCCCGGCATCGGTCCCGGCGAGTCATCACGTTAAAGTCCATCGACATGCCGCGAGTCAGCTCGGCCTTTACGGGCTGCTCACCGGCAAAAGTAAAAGGCTGATGGCGCTTGAGCGTATGCCTGAACGCCTTTCCGCCGTCGAGAACGACCTCGCTCCCCTCCAGCAGAGTCATTACCCGGTCAACCTGCGGAAAGACCGGAAACTCGCCGTTGTGGGCCAAAGAGGCGATACTGGCACGCCAGTTGAAATCTCGCGTCGCGGGTGGAAAACAGCATATTTCTCGCGTTTCCCCGGCGCCGTTGCGCCAGAGGTTAACCGGCACCTTTCGTATATCAAAGAATTCCATCACCACTCCTGAGGACGCACGGCATCCGTGTGCCCTGGCATTTGCTCTTTAAATTGAGCGACCCCAAAGGAAGAGCTCCCCCGGCGGCCTGCTCATCAGTTCTCTGTTTTGTTCGTCAGATCTGTGCCTGACGCCAGTGTTATCGGCAGCCGTGGCCGGTTGCTGTAGCCCTGGTTCTATTTTTGTGACAATGATTTAGCGGCTTTTTTATCGGGAAGCAAAGTAAATTTATCGCCCTCAATACCGGTCGGTAAAATCTGCGGAGTGAACTGCAATTTTGAATGTAAGCTGCTGAAATTGAGTGTTTAAAATGGCTTATCCCGTCGGCGTGATTATTGCCGGGCGGTATTATTTGAGTCGAGCGAAGGGGAAAGAGTGGAGTGACATGATTAAACGAGAAAACCGCCGATCCTGTTCACAGCGTACCTCGCTATTGTGAACAGGACCGGCGGTCTTAATTTAGTCGCTCAGGCTTACTGAGCAGCTGGCATTTTACCTTCATGCGCAGGGCGTTCTGTCAGACGCTTCTCAAAATTCGCATTAAACTGTTTTTTCTGATCCGGGGTCAGAATGTTGTAGATTTTGTTCTGGGTTTGCAGATGCGCCAGCATACGCGCTTTGTTCTGCTCGGCCATTTTATCAATCTGCGCCTGGGCTTTAGCCTGGTCGAAGCTGTCGCTGGCAATCACGTCGTGCATGGCGCGGCGTACGTCAACGGACGGGCGCTGCATCTTGCCGCGCTGTTCTTTCATAATGTCTTTAATTTGCTGTTTCTGCGCATCGGTCAGGTTCAGGTCTTTAAACATCATGTCGTGCATAGGGCCGCGCATCATTTTATGGTGCATCATCGGAGCATCGGTTTGTGGGGCCGCAGCCGGGGTGGCGTCTGCAGCATGCGCCAGGTTAGCGGCACCCAGAGCCAGGGTAGAAGCGACGAACAGTGCAGTTAATTTACGCATATTTTTAACCTTCTCTTTTCATTAAATTGACGGCTCGCTTAAAACGACGATGCCGTGTTGACGAGAATGAGTTTACGAGTCTTATCGTCAAGGAGACGGTGGCATCCGTAAATCATTGAAAGGGTATAAAACAAGAATGCATCAATTATGAAGAAAATAAGGATTAAGGCGGGGAATAGTGCAACTAAATATAACAAAGCACTGATTATAAAGACAATATGAAGAGTGTACAGCAATTAACCTAACGAATAAACCCTGTACCCAGGAATTATCCGCAAATAAATTAACAATACGAAATGATTAAGCAGCTCAATTATTCAGAGCTGCTTAAAGTTTAAATTTCCTCCAGCATCAGGCCCGCTCTCAGCCCCAGCGCCACATCCGGGTTGGGGAATAAAACGTACTCTTTTTCGCCGGCAACGACATAACGCTTCTCACCATCTTCAGCCAGCAGGGTGCCCTTCGAAAACGCGGTAAAGTTCTGCGTTTGGCCGGACATATGCAGCACAAATTTCTCCGACTGTCGGGTGATTTGCTGAGCGACACGGTAACGCTGCGGTTCTATCTCCATGACCGGCGGCTCTGCCCCGCTTAACAACGCTGAGATTGCTTCTTTAGTTATCGCGAACTGACCAAGATCGTTCTGCCCAAACGGCCTGGCTTTTCCCAGCTCGAGCGTACAGCTCAGCGCCCCAAAATGCTCACTGCTGAAATGACTAAAGGTGCCACCGGGCTTTTGATGAAACACCAGCGCCTGCAGCCCGGCGCAGCCCAGCCAGGTTAAAAAGCTCTCGCTATAAGGCAGCGGCCTCGCAGGAAGCACGCCAAACCGGGGGTGATAAGAGCCACGAATAGCGGTATGCATATCCAGATGCCAGCGAGTTTGCTCCTCACTTCGCGACCAGAATTGCTCGAGGGCATGTTCAAGCCTGGCCGCACGTTGGGTTTCTACGCTTTCAGGAAACTGCTGCCAGCGCCCGCCAAACATACGGTTCATGTCGCTATGGGTATAACGCTTATCCGCGCGCAGCGCCGCTGGGTTACCCAGAATAATCATCGTGCGCCACTGCAGCGGAAGCTGCCCCGCGATCAAGCCGTTGGTCAACTGGCCAAGGATCTCCACCGGGGCGGTTTCGTTGCCGTGAATCCCGGCCGATATGACCAGCGCTTTCCCTGCCGCCTCACGCGGCGTCAACGTCAGAATACCTTCATCCCACCAGCGCCAGCTGAGATAAGCATTCTCCCCGGAGGTTTGTTCAGGCGCCTTGCCGGCCAGCGTCTGCGCCAGAAAATCAATCATTATTTCTCCCCTATTGCTGGAACGGGTACACGGAACCTAAATCCAGAATGTGCGTCAGTTCATCCAGGGCTTCACGCCCCTCGCGCAACAGCTGCGGGTCGGCTAAATCAGCCTGGGTTAAACGGTCGCGATACCAGCGATCAACCCAGCCATTAAGCGTCATAAACAGCGTGTCGTTCATCATCACCGCCGGATTAACGGCTTTGAGCTCTTCGTCCGTCAGTACCACTCTCAGGCGTAAACAGGCCGGGCCACCGCCGTTAGCCATGCTTTCGCGCAGATCAAACACCTGCAGCTCACGGACAGGGTTATCCGCCTCCAGCAGTTGATTAAGGTAGCGCCAGACGCCTGGATGCTGGCGAGACTCTTCCGGCAGCACGAGCGTCATGCCGCCGTCGGCGCGACTCAACAGCTGGCTGTTAAACAGATAGGTCGAAACCGCATCCGCCACCGAAACCAAATCGTCCGGGACTTCCAGGGCCGTAAAGCCCGGGACTTTTTCGCGCAGGCGCTGATAAAGCCCCGGCTGATCCACAAACGCATGCTGGTGGCAGAACAGCACCTCGCGGTTAGAAACTGCAATAACGTCGTTGTGAAAAACGCCCTGGTCGATCACCGCCGGGTTTTGCTGAGCGAAGATAACCTGCTCAGAACGTACCTGATTCAAACGTGCCACGGCCTGGCTGGCCTCCAGCGTCTGACGAGCGGGATAGCGGGCCGGTGCCTGCCCGCTTTTCGAGTCTTCGCGACCATAAACAAACAGCTGCACGCCCGGCTCGCCATACTCGCCGCCTAAACGGTTATGGTTGGCGGCACCTTCGTCACCAAACATCGCCACCTGCGGCAGCGCGCCGTGCACGGCAAAACACCCGGTATCCCGGAACATCGCCCGCAGCACGCTTTCCGTCGTCGGTGCTTCGCTGGCACGGTGGAACTTATTGTTCAGGTTGGCGACGGTGAGATGCACTTTACCGTCCAGCGTATCGGCTGACGGTGATACCGTCGCCGCGTTGGCCACCCACATCGAAGAGGCCGAACTGGCGGCGGACAGCAGCTGCGGAGCTTGCCGAGCAGCACTCTCAACAACCTGCTCGTCGCTGCCGCTAAAGCCTATCTGACGCAGCACGCCAATATTCGGACGCTCCTGCGGGGCTATCACGCCCTGCGGATAACCCGCGTCTGCCAGCGCTTTCATTTTCAGTAGCCCCTGCTTCGCCGCCAGCTTCGGGTTAGACACGCGAAACTGGTGCTTCGTCGAGGCTTCATTGCCGAACGACAGCCCGGCGTAATGGTGGGTCAGCCCCACCAGTCCGTCGAAGTTGGCCTCACGTGCTTTCTTCATGGCTGCTCCTCGCGGCTAAAATCTAGCCCTGGACTCAGGGTTGGTGGCAACGCGAAGCTTGTACTTTCCAACGAGGCCATCGGCCAGGCGCAGTAATCCGCCGCATACCAGGCGCTGGCGCGGTGGTTACCTGAAGCGCCCACGCCGCCGAATGGCGCAATGCTGGCGGCCCCGGTCAGCGGTTTATTCCAGTTCACGATCCCGGCTCTGGCTTCCAGTAAAAGCTGGTCAAACTGTTCGCGGGACGGTGAAATCAGCCCGCTCGCCAGGCCGTAGCGTGTGTCGTTCGCCATCCGAATCGCGTCGTCAAAGCTGTCATAGCGGTAAATCGCCAGTAGCGGGCCAAACACTTCTTCATCCGGCACGTCGACCACGCCGCTAAGCTCCACGATGCCCGGCGTCAGTAAAGAGGTGCCTGGCCGAATCATTTTTGGTTCAAGCAGCGGTTTACCGCCGCGGGCTACGTGAGCCTGAAACGCGGTCAGCACCCTTTCAGCCGCCTGCACCGAAATCAATCCGCCAATAAACGGTTGTGGCATAGCGTCCCATTCCCCCGGCTGCAAACGGGCAGAGACTTCAACCAGGCGACGAATAAATGCATCCCCCTGCTCACCCTGTTTCACCAGCAGACGGCGGGCGCAGGTGCAGCGCTGCCCGGCGGTGATAAACGCCGACTGGATAGCCACGTGAACGGCGCCGTCGATATCCTGCGGATCTTCGACGATCAGCGGGTTGTTCCCGCCCATTTCCAGGGCAAGGATCTTCTCCGGTTGCCCGGCAAACTGCCGGTGAAGGTGGTAGCCGGTGCCCGCACTGCCGGTAAACAGGAGCCCATCAAGTTCCGACTGATTAGACAGCGCCTCGCCGGTTTCGCGTCCCCCCTGCACCAGGTTCAGCACGCCAGCCGGGATACCGGCCTCCTCCCACAACTTCATCACCAGCTCACCGATACGCGGCGTTAGCTCGCTCGGCTTAAACACCAGGGTGTTGCCGGCCAGCAGTCCCGGCACGATATGACCGTTGGGCAAATGGCCAGGGAAATTGTAAGGGCCAAAGACTGCCAGCACGCCGTGAGGGCGATGGCGTAAAGTCGCCGCCCCGTCCGGCATCGCGGTGTGCGTTTCGCCCGTTCTGGTGTGGTAAGACTTGATGGAAATGGCAATCTTATTGACCATCGCGGTCACTTCGGTGGCCGCTTCCCAGCGAGGTTTGCCGGTTTCCTGCGCAATTGTTTCAGCGAGTGCAGTTTTATTCGTCTCAAGCAGGCCGGCAAAACGCTCCACAATCTCCTGGCGTTCTGCAAACGGGCGTTTCGCCCAGGCGGGAAACGCCGCACGAGCCGCACGGCAGGCTTCTTCTACCTGCGTTTTATCCGCCACCAGCCCTTCCCACAGCAGCGAGCCGCTGACAGGGTTATGTTTTAACAGCGCTTCGCCGCGGCCCGGCACCCATTGTCCGTTGATCCAGTTAGTCATACTTTTTTCTCCTCAGGGCACAGGCGCACCACGCGCACGGTGTCGCCGCTGGCGCACTTCAGCGCATCGGCGGTGGCGGCATCAATAACCAGTTTCTCGCCTTTGGGATCGGCTTTGATCAGCATCACGCGGAACTGGTGGTAATTTTCGTTGGCGACCAGGCAAACGGGCAGTTCGTCGGTAGCAGGCTGGCCGACAGCGACGGTTTGCAGGCGGCTCTTGCGGATCGCCCGCACGCGGTCGATATCGCACTCCAGCGTAGGACCACCGTCGAAGATGTCGACATAGTTACGATAGCGGAATCCTTCGGCTTCAAGCACGGTGCGCGCTGGCGCCGTTTGCGGATGCACCTGGCCAATAACCGCCTGAGCCTCTTTGGAAAGGAAGTCGGTATAAATCGGGTGTTTTGGCATCAGCTCGGCAATAAAAGCTTTCTGCCCGGTGCCACACAAGTAGTCAGCGCGAGCGAACTCCATAGAGAAGAAGCGATTCCCAAGGCTTTCCCAGAACGGTGAATGCCCGTGTTCATCGATTACCCCGCGCATCTCGGCAACCACTTTGTCGTTGAAGCGTTCGCGGAAGGCGGCCATAAACAGAAAACGAGACTTGGATAACAGATACCCGTTGCCCTCTTTACGCCAGGCCGGGTCGAGGAACAGCGTGCAAAGCTCGCTCGCTCCGGTGTGGTCGTGGGTGAGAAAAAGCGTCGGCAGTGCGTTATAGATATTCAACTCTTTGGAGGCATGAACCAGCGTCCCGACCCGGTAGTTGTACCAGGGGTCGTTCAGGCCCACGGCCACCTCAATGGCGCAAATCCCCACCATCTGGCCGCTGCTGGTATCTTCCAGCACAAAAACATAGCCCTGATCGCCCTTCGGCAACCCGCCCTGCCAGGTCTGCAGCGAGCGTTCGATTCGGTCGGCCAGCGTTTTTTCGTCGGCGGGGAGCGAGGTCAGTCCGCCCCCGGTTTTCCCGGCAAGCTTAAGCAACCCCGGCAGATCGCCTCGTTCAATCGGGCGGATTACCATCATGATGAAACTCCCGCGAGGAAGCGTTCGCAGGCACGCTCGAAGCGATCCAGGCCCAGCTGAACTTCTGCTTCGCTGACGATGAGCGCAGGGGCAAAACGCAGCACGTTAGCCCCGGCGATCAGCATCATCAGGCCTTCCTGCGCGGCAGCCTGCAGAATAAGTTTCGCTTTACCGGCATGTTCAGGGCGCAGGGCACAGCCGATCAGCAGCCCTAAGCCGCGTACTTCACTGAACAGCTGGTGCTTCTGGTTAATGTGGTTCAGGCGCTCAACAAACCAGTCATGGCGCTGCTTCACGCCGTTGAGCACCTCCGGCGTATTAATGATTTCCAGCACGCGTCCGGCCACAGCAGAGGCCAGCGGGTTGCCGCCGTAGGTGGTGCCGTGGGTGCCCACCACCATCACTTTGGCAAAGCGATCGGTGGTCAGCAGCGCGCCGATCGGGAAGCCGCCGCCCAGCGCTTTGGCCGTCGAGAGTACGTCCGGCGTCACGCCATAATGCATATAGGCATACAGCGAGCCGGTGCGGCCCACGCCGGTTTGTACTTCGTCAAAAATCAGTACGGCGTTGTGTTTGTCGCAAAGTTCGCGCAGCCCCTGAAGGAACTCTGGCGTCGCTGGAACGACCCCGCCTTCACCCTGCATAGGCTCGACGATCACCGCACAGGTTTCGTCGTTAATCAGCTCACGGGCAGACTGTAAATCGTTAAATACCGCGTGGTTAATCTGCGGCGGCAGCGGCGCAAAGTCCTGAGAATAAGCGGGCTGACCACCGGCCGTGACGGTAAACAGCGTGCGGCCATGGAACGCGTTCTTGAACGCTACGATGCCGCTTTTCTGTGCGCCAAAATTATCATGGGCATACTTACGCGCCAGCTTCAGCGCCGCCTCGTTGGCCTCGGCCCCTGAGTTACAGAAGAACACTTTCTCCGCAAAGGTAGCGTCGATGAGCTGCTTCGCCAGCTTCAATACCGGCTCATTGGTGTAGCCATTGCCGGTGTGCCAGAATTTTGCCGCCTGCTCCTCCAGCGCTTTGCGCATTTCAGGGTGAGCATGTCCCAGGGCGTTAACCGCGATGCCACCGGCAAAGTCGATGTAGTCTTTTCCCTGCTGATCCCACAGGGTGGAACCCTCGCCACGAACCGGAATAAAAGGCGCAGGGGCATAAACCGGCATCATCCATTCGTCGAAATGTTGGCGTGTAATTGACTGCGACATAGTGACCCCTCACGGTAAACAAAAAGTTTATTAAATGTTAAATAATTGAGTGTTTGCGCTGTAAATGTAGATTGCAGGCATCGTGCCAGCCAGCGATAAAAATGCATAAACCGGAGGGGTAAACGAAAAATCAATAACTTAAAAACACACACTATTCATATAAAATGAATAAAAAGTGCATAGTTTTAACGTGCCGCCTGATTTTCGACACGAAAACAAGAAATATTATGCAGTGGTAAAATATAATGCTGGAATTGTGATCGCCTTCGGGATTTGCCTGCCGTTTTCGCCCCCTTTTTGCGCATCGAGATCAATTTTGGTGCAAATGTTGCTTTATTTTTGTCCGCCAGACGCGCCTATGGCAACGATTAGCTTCAGCGCAGCAACCTGCGCCGTTTTCTGCTACCATCCTGCAACAATTAACCTGACAACCTGGCAGCGACTATGAAATTTGTCTCTTTTAATATCAACGGCCTGCGCGCCCGTCCTCATCAGCTTGAAGCCATCGTGGAACAGCATCAGCCGGACGTTATTGGTCTGCAGGAAACCAAAGTGCACGACGATATGTTCCCGCTGGAAGACGTTGAGAAACTCGGCTATCACGTGTTTTATCATGGCCAGAAAGGTCATTACGGCGTGGCGCTGCTGACCAAAGAGAAGCCGATTTCGGTGCGAAAAGGCTTCCCGACCGACGACGAAGACGCCCAGCGGCGCATTATCATGGCGGAAATCCCGTCTGAATTTGGCAACCTGACGGTGATCAACGGCTACTTCCCGCAGGGCGAAAGCCGCGATCATGAAACCAAATTCCCGGCCAAGACTAAGTTTTACCAGGATCTGCAGGACTTCCTGCAGGGTGAACTGCGCCCGGAAAATCCGGTGCTGATCATGGGGGATATGAATATCAGCCCGACGGATCTCGACATCGGGATCGGTGAAGATAGCCGCAAGCGCTGGTTGCGCACCGGGAAATGCTCGTTCCTGCCGGAAGAGCGTGAGTGGATGGCTCGCCTGCTCGGCTGGGGCCTGGTGGATACTTACCGCCACGCTAACCCGGAAGCACAGGACAAATTCTCGTGGTTTGACTACCGTTCAAAAGGCTTCGACGATAACCGTGGCCTGCGTATAGATCTGCTATTGGCAAGCCAGGGGCTGGCGCCGCACTGCGTGGCAACCGGGATCGACTACGACATTCGCGGCATGGAAAAACCGTCCGACCACGCCCCTGTTTGGGCGCAGTTTAAGCGGTAAGGGAAATACTGAAGGTAGACACATCTTCAGACAAGGATAGCGAGATGCCGTTTTTCCCCCTGACGAGGCGCGAACAGAATGCGTAAAATCCTGTTTTTGCTGCTGGCCACGCTGGTCATCTCGCTGTTAATCCTGCTGCCGCCGGGCACCCTTAGCCTGGCGACGCTGCAGAAATATCACGCTCAGCTTAGTCTCTGGCACGCCGAACGCCCGGCGCTGGTGATGAGCGCCTTCTTCCTTGGTTATTTCCTGATTTCCGCCCTTTCCATCCCCGGCACGCGCATTATGACCCTGATGGGCGGTGCGCTGTTTGGGCTGGTCGAAGGCACCGTACTGGTTGCTACGGCGGCAGCCAGCGGCGCAACCGTGGCGATGTTGCTGAGCCGTTATTTCTTGCATGACTGGGTACAGCGGCGCTTTGCCACCACCATGGCAAAGATCAACGAGGGCATTAAGCACAATATTACACACTGCCTGTTTGCCCTTCGCCTGGTGCCGGTTCTGCCCTTTTCCATCATCAACCTGCTGATGGGGCTGACGCCGATTTCCGCCGTTCGCTTCGCGATAGTGACGCTGCTTGGCCTGCTGCCGTCTATCGTGCTGTACATCAGCACCGGCCGCCAGCTTAGCCAGGTAGAAAGCCTGCGGGACATTATTTCCCCCACCATGCTGCTGTTATTGGCGCTGATTGGCCTGCTGCCGCTCCTGTCTCACTGGCTGATAAAAAGAACCCGCTTAAAAAGTTAAACGCCCCCGGCTATCGAAGGCGTTTTGTCGTTACCCTTGTGAAAGCAGCGTCACGTCAACATTGCCGCTAATCGCACGCGAGTACGGGCAAGTGGCGTGGGCGGTCGCGAGCAAAGTTTCCCGCTGGGCCTCGCTCAGCCCAGGTAGCCTGACGTGAAGCGTCACCGCCAGCGCAAACTGGCTGTCGTTATCGACTTTTCCCAGCGAAACACTGGCGTCCACGGCGGTTTCCTCCGGAATGCGGATAGCCAATTTTTTCCCCGCCAGCCCAATCGCCCCCATAAAGCAGGCGGAATAACCGACGGCAAAAAGCTGTTCGGGATTCGTCCCCGGCTTGCCGGACCCCGGCGTGCTGAGCTGCACGTCCAGGCTGCCGTCGTCCGAACGCCCGTGCCCGCTGCGAGCGCCAACGGTAGTGGTATGGGCGGTATAAAGCACTTTCTCGAGTTTGCTGGACATCGTGATTCCTCAATCGTGGGTAAGAAGAGCCGCCATTTAACTACCGCTATGTATCTGCCATATGTTCTCCGCCAGGCCAAAATGTATAAGTCTGTATCCGCTTCATGACCTGGCTCAAGCTCGCTGTCACGCTCCCTCCGCTATACTCCACGCCTTTACTGCAGCGGTACGGTATGACGATGGATAAACAAAAGAGAAGAGGTAGATGTGCGTAAGAGTCTCTTTGCGCTGCTGGTCATCATGGCGGGGTTGTTTTGGTATCTGCTTCCTCCGGGCACAATAAGCCTGTCGGCACTTCAGCACTCTCAGATAGCGTTTGCGCACTGGCATGCGCAGCACCCAATATTGGCGATTGTGATTTTTTTGGGCTGCTACTTTCTCACCGCCGCCTTTTCCATTCCCGGTGCCACCCTGCTCACACTGCTGGGCGGCGCTATCTTTGGTGTGGTGCAGGGCACCGTGCTGGTTGCCCTGGCGGCCACTGCAGGTGCGACCGTCGCCATGTTAATCAGCCGTTACCTGCTGCGGGACTGGGTGCAGCGCCGTTTCTCGCGCATGATGGAAAAAGTGAACCAGGGCATACGGCGCGACGGCGGCCATTATCTCTTTGCCCTGCGGCTCGCGCCGGTCTTCCCTTTTGTGCTGGTGAATTTATTAATGGGCCTGACGCCAATGGGCGTCGTTCGCTATGCCGCGATCAGCCTGCTCGGCATGCTGCCTGCCATCGTGGTCTACATTAACACCGGCAGGCAGCTGAGCCAGCTACAAAGCCTGGGCGATATTCTCTCCCCCGGTATGATGCTGGTGTTTGCCCTGCTAGGGCTATTGCCGCTGGCCGCGCGCTGGCTGGCCAGACGAACCGCCCCATAACACGCTGAGGACTTTCTCTTGCAACGCTTAATATCTGGCATACGGGCGCTGATGGTTGCCCTGACGATGATCGGCTTTAGCGCCGTCGCCCAACCTCAGTCCTGGCAGAATATTCGCCAGCAGGCCAACGGCCAGACGGTTTATTTCAACGCCTGGGGCGGCGATCCTGCCGTTAACGGCTATCTGGACTGGGTCAGCCGTGAGGTAAAAACGCATTACGGCGTGACGCTTAAAGTGGTGAAGCTGGCGGACGCGGCCGATGCGGTGAGGCGCATTCAAAGCGAAGCGACTGCGGGCAGAAAAACCAACGGATCGGTAGATCTGCTTTGGGTCAACGGTGAAAATTTTAGCGTGCTCAAGCAGGCAGGATTGCTCAGCGAAAACTGGGCCGAAAATCTGCCAAACTGGCGATATGTTGACGTGAAAAAACCTGTGCGGGAAGATTTCTCGGTACCGGTTGACGGGGCAGAAGCGCCCTGGGGAAGCGCCCAGCTGATGTTCATCGGCGATAAGAAACGCACGCCGACCTTCCCACAAAATGCAGAACAACTGTTGGCCTTCGCCAAAGCCCATCCCGGCAAGCTCAGCTACCCTCGCCCGCCGGATTTTACCGGCACGGCGTTCCTTGAACAGCTTTTGATTGTCTTGACCGAAAAACCGGCCGCGCTGAAAACGGCCCCGGATCCCGGCACCTTCGAGCAAGTCACCGCCCCGCTCTGGCGTTACCTTGACCAGCTTCATCCGTTCCTCTGGCAAAAAGGAAAAACGTTCCCGCCGACGCCGGCGCGCATGGATCGTATGCTGGCCGACGGCGAGCTGCTGCTGTCAGTGACCTTCAACCCGGCGCACGTCGACAATCTGATCGCTCGCCGCCAGCTCCAGCCGTCGGCAGAATCCTTTGGCTTTAGCGCCGGTATGCTGGGCAACGTGCATTTCGTCGCTATTCCGGCGAACAGCAGCGCCAAAGCCGGAGCGCAGATCGTGGCCAATTTCCTGATGTCCCCGGAAGCACAAATCCGCAAAGCCGATCCGGCTGTCTGGGGCGATGCGAGCGTGCTGAGCAGCAACGCACTGCCGCCACCGCACAAAGCACAGCTTGAGGATCTGGTGCCCAAAAGCCAGCATCCGGTTCCTTTCCTGGCAGAACCTCACGCCGCCTGGGTTAACGCGCTGGAGCAGGCCTGGCTTCAGCGTTACGGGTCGCGATGAGCCGCGGCTTTACGCTTGCCGGAGCACTGGCGGCGGGCCTGGTGTTTGTGCCGGTGCTGCCGGGGTTTGCGCTGATAGTGCCGCCATTGTTACAAAGTGAAACCTGGCTTGCCGTCTGGCAGGACTCACAGTGGCCGGAAGCCTTAATGACCACGCTGGTTTCAACCACTCTCAGCGTGGGCGGTTCGCTGCTGTTGACGTTAATCCTTCTCTGCACCCTGTATCCCGGCGAGCGCTGGCAGCGCTATCTTCAGCGCCTGCCGCTGCTGCTGGCGCTGCCACACGTCGCCCTTGCCAGCGGCTTTTTCTTCCTGTTTTCAGCCAGCGGCTGGCTGGCGCGCCTTTTCAACCTTTTTCTGCCGCCGGATAACTACGGCTTTACCCTCGGCCTCATGCTGGCGCTAAAAGAAGCCTGGTTCTTGCTATGGTTCTCAGCCGCACAGCTACAAAGCGAACCGCTGAGCCAGCAGATAACGTTTGCCAGAACGCTCGGCTACGGCGAGCTACAATCCCGTCTCTACGTGCTTGTGCCGCAGCTCTTGCCGCGCCTGGGCTGGGCTTTAGTGGCGGTGACGGCATACAGCCTTTCGGTCGTGGATGCCGCGCTTATTCTTGGCCCCGCTAACCCGCCCACTTTTGCCGTGCTGGCCTGGCAATGGTTAACGGACAGCGATATTTCTCGGCAGGACATGGGCCTGGCGGCCTCCTGCGTGCTGCTGCTTTTGCTCGGCGGTTTTATGGTTTTCGGGCGGTTAGCGTGGGAAGCATTTAAACTGCGAATCGAGCGTTTTTCAGGCAAGCGATGTGCCCTGAATCTTACCTCAGCAGGCACTGTGGCCAGCGCTTCACTTTCTCTGTTCGGCTTCATGGCTCTCGCCATGCTTGTCACCTGGTCCTTCGCTGAAGGCTGGTTCTATCCGGCGCGCTGGCCTGAAAGTTTAACGCTTAGCGGTTGGCAGCAGGCTGAACTGGTGCCGGTCTGGACAAGTTTTGTGGCCGGGCTTATCAGCGCTTTGATCGCGCCAGTCGTGACAATATTGTGGCTAAAGGGCTGCCCGCGCCGGTACGATCGCTGGCTGTATCTGCCGCTGCTGCTGCCTGCGCTGCCGCTGGCCGCCGGGCAGTATCAACTCCTGCTCAGGCTGAACATGGAAGGAAGCTGGGCCGCGCTTATCTGGAGCCATTTGCTGTGGGTCGTGCCTTATACGCTGTTGATTCTGGCCCCAGCCTGGCAGCGGATTGACGCTCGTCTGGTGCTGACAGCGCAAACTTTCGGCTGGTCGCCGGGGAAAATTCTCTGCCTTATCCAGATCCCATTGCTTGTCCGGCCTTTGCTGGCGGCGCTGGCCGTCGGTTTTTCGGTCGGCATCGCGCAATATTTGCCTACGCTTTATGCCGGGGCGGGCCGGTTTGCCACCGTCACAACGGAAGCCGTGGCGCTCAGCAGCGGCGGCGATCCACAGCAGTTTGCAATCCAGGCCCTGCTGCAAATGCTGCTGCCGCTGGCCGTGTTTATCGCCACAATCTCAGCCAGCCGCCTGGCTGGCACCCACAGAAAAGGATTGCGCTAATGCTCAGCGTGCGAAATTGCTCCCTCTCTCGCAATGGCGAACCACTGCTGGCGAATATCAGCTTTGACGTTGCGCCGGGTGAGATTGTTACGCTGATGGGCCCGTCTGGCGTGGGTAAATCGACGTTTCTGAACTGGATGATCGGCGATTTAGCCCCGGACTTTAGCGCCCAGGGCACGCTGCAGCTTAACCAGCGCAGCCTGACTTATTTGCCCGTTGAACAGCGCCGCATCGGCATTTTGTTCCAGGATGCGCTGCTATTCCCTCACCTTAACGTTGGGCAAAATCTGTTGATGGCGATTCCCGCCTCCGTCGCTGGGCGCTCGCTGCGGCAGCGTGTTGTTTCGGAGGTCCTGGAAAGCGCCGGGCTGGCAAACTATGGTCGCAGAGATCCGGCCACGCTCTCCGGCGGGGAACGAGCGCGCGTCAGCGTCCTGCGCGCCCTGCTGGCCGAACCCGAAGCTTTGCTGCTGGATGAGCCCTTTTCCCGGCTCGACCTGCCGCTGCGCCAGGGCTTTCGGGAATTTGTCTGGCAAAAAGCCCAACTGCTCAAACTGCCGGTCGTGCTGGTGACTCACGATGAGCAGGATGCGCCGACCCACGGCCAGATTATCCAGCTTTAGCCCATCGAACATGAGGTATCGCAAAGAAGCCAGCGCCAGCGAGGACTAAACTTTCGGCTCTTTTGCTATCCTTTAGGTTATTAGATGAAACGTGTTTCTCAGCTAACCACCGCCCTGCTGCTTGCCGGGCTGTCCCAGGTCACTTTTGCCGCCTCGGTACCCACTGAAATGAACCTCTCCAGCGTAAAAGCCGTAAACGGTGCCGTGATTGATACTCGGCCGAGCGCGTTTTACAACGGCTGGCCGCAAACCTTAAACGGCAACGGCGGCCATGAACCCACAGCCTTGAATCTTTCGGCCTCCTGGCTGGCCCTAATGAGCGATGAGCAGCTTTCAACGTGGGCTAAGCAGCATCAGTTGAGCAAAACCGGATTGATGGCGCTGTATGGTAGCGACGCTCAGGCCGTGAAAACTCGCTTAGAAAAGCTGGGGTTTACGCAGATTGCAATGCTGACCGACGCCCTGCAGGATCCTTCCCGCCTGCAAAAGCTGGCGCATTTTGAGCAGCTGGTGTACCCGCAATGGATCCATGATTTACAGAATAAAAAACCGGTCACCGCAGCGCCCGCCGGGGAGTGGAAAGTGATTGAAGCGGGCTGGGGCGCGCCGAAAAAATATCTGCTCAGCCATATTCCCGGCGCGGGCTACATCAACACCGAAGAGGTGGAGAGCGAGCCGCTGTGGAACAAAGTGTCCGACGACAAGCTGAAAACCATGCTGGCGAAGCACGGCATCCGGCACGATACGACCGTCATTTTGTATGGGCGTGATGTCTACGCGGCGGCGCGCGTGGCGGCGATCATGCTGTACGCCGGCGTGAAAGACGTCCGTCTCCTGGACGGAGGCTGGGCGACGTGGAGCGCGGCGGATCTGCCCGTTGAACGTGGCCTGCCCAGCCAGCCAACACCAGCCCCCGACTTCGGTGCCCCGATTCCCGGCCAGCCTCAGCTGATGCTGGACATGGAACAGGCGCGCGCGCTGCTGCACCGTAAAGATGCTTCTCTGGTCAGCATTCGTTCCTGGCCGGAATTTATCGGCACCACCAGCGGGTACAGCTACATCAAGCCCAAAGGCGAGATTGCGGGCGCCCGCTGGGGCCACGCGGGCTCTGACTCCACGCATATGGAAGACTTCCATAATCCGGACGGTACCATGCGGGCAGGGGACGACATCGCCGCGATGTGGAAAACCTGGAATATCTCGCCGGATCAGCAGGTTGCTTTTTACTGCGGAACCGGATGGCGCGCTTCCGAAACGCTGATGTACGCGCGGGCAATGGGCTGGAAGGACGTTGGCTTGTATGACGGCGGCTGGTACGAATGGAGCGCTGACCCTAAAAATCCTGTCGTGAGCGGCGAGCGTAAACCGAACTGATGCCGACTTGAGGACTTCCCCCCTCACCCTAATCCTCTCCCCCACGGGCAGAGGGGATAAATAGCACCTGTATTCTCCCCCAGAGCGGAATTGTTTACTTCCTCGCCCCCTGGAAGAAGGTCGGGGTGAGGGGGTTAATCTGCGGAGTCATCCAGTCGTTTTAACGTCTTATACCCGCCCCAGATGCGGTTGAGCGTGGTAAGCCAGCAAAGCCCGCCGAAGATCCACGCCAGCCAGGCAAAACCGTCCGGGAACAGGCAGCCAAGCACAAACAGCAGGAGAGTTTCGGTACCTTCCGTCAGTCCCCCCA
This sequence comes from Cedecea sp. AS113, assembly GCF_037152415.1. NCBI lineage: Bacteria > Pseudomonadati > Pseudomonadota > Gammaproteobacteria > Enterobacterales > Enterobacteriaceae > Cedecea > Cedecea sp. AS113. The sequence continues at coordinate 70,362 of NZ_JBBCMI010000006.1, read as the reverse complement.
GATAATAAAACGATTTATGGGCGTAGCCTGGATTCGCGATATCGTGCTTCTGCGCCAGGACAGCAAACGCCAGGAAGCTGCTGCCGGTGCCGATGAAAGAGAACAGCAGCCACGCGCCTGCGAGAGCATTTTGCGCCGGGTCCGCGAGAATAAAGCCAAACGGCACAAGGGCATAAAAAAGAAAATCCAGCGTAATATCGAGGAAGCCACCGGCATCGGTTAGCCCTCTGCGTCTCGCCAGCGCGCCGTCCAGGCCATCAAAAAGCCGGTTAAAGATAATGGCAACCAGCGCCGGGACATACCATTGCAGTGCCAGAAAAGGCAAAGTGAGCCCGCCAATCACGAATCCTGCCAGCGTCAACCTGTCCGGCGTGATAGCGGGCTTATCAAGCACGGCCGCCAGGCGATTAAGCACGGGTTTGATACGCGGGTGAAGGTAGCTGTCGAACATCTAGCGTTTTCCCTTCGTCGGGCATAACCCCTGGGAGGGAATATCCAGTGCGGCGTTAAAGCGAGCCGAAAGGTTCTGGAAGGCAATCAGCGCGGTGAGTTCGGTCCCCGCCTGGTCGTTGAAATGCTGCTTGAGCCTGTTTTTTAACTCGTCGGTCACCTGTGGCGGCGTGGCGGTCATCGCTTCGGCGTAGGCCAATGCGACCCGCTCTTTCTCACTAAATATCGACTCATTTTGCCAGTTGGCCACCGCCAGCACCTTATCCATCGACTGACTACGCTCTGCAAGACGCAGGCTGTTAGCGTCGATACAAAATTCACAGCTGCACAGCTGCGATACCCGGGTCATCACCAGCGAACGAATCACCGGGTCGATTTTTGCCCGGCGTCTTTCCAGAAAGCCGACAAACAGCGCCACCAGCCAGAATAAATACGGCAGTCGCCCCCACCAGCGGGTCGGGTTCAGCACCGCACCAAAATTTTTCTCCTGCATCGCCGCAATCGGGCGCAGGCTTTTGGGCAGCGTTTTAAGGGGGGCAATCCAGGGCTCGCTTTTCGTTTCCATCATTCAGTTACTCTTTTGCTGGCATCTCAGGACGAGTATTATGCCACGCCAGCCCCACGGAAAATGGACACCCATGCTAAAAAACCTTGATGTTGTCGCGGCTATTATCGAGCACGAAGGCAAAATTCTGCTCGCCCGTCGCCCTGAAAATGGCGATCAGCCCGGCCTGTGGGAATTTCCAGGTGGGAAAGTAGAAAGGGGAGAAACGCAGCCCGAAGCGCTGGCGCGGGAACTCCTGGAAGAGCTGGGAATTACGGCACAAATTAGCGGCTACGTGGCCAGCCATCAGCGCGAAGTGAGCGGGAGAATGATTCATCTGCACGCCTGGCATGTTGAGGCCTTTAGCGGCGAACCCATCGCCCATTGCCACAGCGAGCTGGTCTGGTGTGAACCGCCGGAGGCGCTTGGCTATGCCCTCGCCCCGGCGGATGTCCCACTGTTGAAGGCGTTTATGGCTTCACGCGGCGCCAGACCAGCGGATTAGTCCCTAAGACTTTGTCATCACGCTGGCATTGCAGCAAAATGCCTTCCGTCTTCACCACCGCCCCTTCAGAATAGTTTTTATTTTCATAAATACAGCACTGGTTGCAGGGCGGCGTCTGCGGCTGATTGCTGTTGGTGAACACTTCCGGCGGGATCACCACGTCAACGTCAGGCTGACGGGACTGCACCGCCATCGCTGGCAGACTCATCATTAGCCCCACGGCGGCGGCGAGCAGGCTTTTTACTGGCATCATCACTTCCCTCTTTTTTGACCCAACGTTTTGCTTTTTTTCCGTCATCCTGGGCTTTGATGCCCTTAAATGCATGCCGCACCGGCGTGGTTCGCGCCTGATGAATCAGCTCATAAAGCGTATGCACCAGCGGCTGCATAAAGTCCTGATAGCGGCACTGCTTTTCGCTGATTTGCGTCAGCGTTGATTCCCAGTGCGCGGTCATGTCTGGCCTGGCGGCCAGCTCCGGCAGCGAGTGGATCAGCGCCCGCCCGGCCTCCGTAGAATGAATATAGCGCCCTTTCTTGACCAGAAAAGCGCGTTTGAATAACAGTTCGATGATCCCGGCTCGCGTCGCCTCGGTGCCTAATCCGTCCGTGGCGCGCAGGATCTTTTTCAGATCTTTGTCCTGCACAAAGCGCGCAATCCCGGTCATCGCTGACAATAATGTCGCATCGGTAAAGTGGCGCGGCGGCTGAGTTTGCCGTTCAACCACTTCGCCATGCTCGCACAGCAGTTCGTCCCCTTTCGCCACCACCGGCAGCGGCGTGCCGTCGTTCTCTTCATCGCGCTCTTTATTGCCCAGCAGCGCCCGCCAGCCCGCTTCGGCAAGGAAACGCGCTTTAGCGATAAATTTGCCTCCGGCGATATCCAGATCGATGGTGCATTTACGGAATACGGCGTCGGCACAGAACTGCATTAAGTATTGACGGGCGATCAGGCCATAAACTTTAGCCTCATTTTCACTTAATGAGAGTGCAGAGCTGCGGGCCGTGGGAATAATCGCGTGGTGGGCATCCACTTTTTTATCGTCCCAGCAGCGGTTACGCAGATCGGCATCCACCGCGGGCTGCGGCAGTAAATCCGGCTGATGCACGCTGATGGCGTTCATCACCGCATGCCGCCCGGCGAAGTGCTCTTCGGGCAGATAGCGGCAATCGGAACGCGGATAGGTGATCAGTTTGTGGGTTTCGTACAGCTTCTGGCAAATATCCAGCACGTTCTGGGCGCTCAGCCCAAAGCGTTTCGCCGCCTCGATTTGCAGGCTGGAGAGCGAAAACGGCAGCGGCGCGGTTTCCGATTCCCGTTTATCGTTATAGGCGGTGACCAGCGCCGGGTGGTCGTTGATACGCGCGACGACGTGCTCCGCCAGCTTGCGGTTCAGCAGGCGGCCTTCTTCGTCCTGATGGGGTTCGCAGGATTCGCTCGGCTGCCACACCGCCACAAAACGCTCGTCCGCTGGCGTCACGATGTGGGCTTTTACTTCGTAATAATCTTTGGCGACAAAGTTTTCAATCTCTTCATCGCGGCGCACGACCAGGCCCAGGACTGGCGTCTGGACGCGGCCCACAGACAGTACGCCCTGGTAGCCCGCATTGCGCCCGAGAATGGTGTAGGCGCGGGTCATGTTAATCCCGTACAGCCAGTCGGCACGGGCGCGGGCCAGCGCCGAAACGCAAAGCGGAATAAATTCGCTGTTGGCGCGCAGGCGGGAAATCGCCCGCTCCACGGCCTGCGGGTTAAGGTCGTTGATCAGGCAGCGCTGCACCTGCTGGCGCTTTTCCGGAGCAAGCTGGAGATAGTCCAGCACTTCATCCACCAGCAACTGCCCTTCGCGATCGGGGTCACCCGCGTGAACCACTTCGGTGGCCTGAGCCAGCAGCTTTTTAATCGCGTTGAGCTGTTTAGTCACGGAGGGGCGAGGCTGGAGCTGCCACTTTTCCGGCACAATGGGCAAGTCAGCGAGGTTCCAGCGGGCATATCGCCCGTCGTAGGCGTCCGGCTGCGCCTGCTCCAGCAGGTGGCCAATGCACCAGGTCACCACCTGGCCATTGCCGCATTCAATAAACCCATCGCCGCGACGATGGGGCTTGGGCAGCACGTCGGCAATGGCTCGCGCAAGGCTTGGTTTTTCCGCAATAAACAGCCGCATGAATTAACGGATCTCGATCATTGGGCGGCCAGCGCGGGCCTCTTTCAATTCACCGATGGCGCTGAGCTTAATGCCGTTCCGCTCGGCAGCCGCAAAGACTTCGGCTTCGGCATCCGCACGAACCGCCAGCAGCAGGCCGCCGGAAGTTTGCGGGTCGCACAGCAGATTGCGCCAGGCCTCCGGCATCTCGCCGACGAGTTGCCCGTAGCTGGCAAAGTTGCGGGAGGTGCCGCCAGGCACGCAGCCCTGCTCGATGTAGCTTTCCACACCCGATAATTTTGGCACGCATTCAAACCAGACATCAGCTTGAACGCCCGCGCCTTCGCACATTTCGCTCAGGTGGCCCAGCAGGCCAAAACCGGTGACGTCGGTCATCGCGGTCACGCCCGCAATGTCGGCAAACTCTGCACCGACTTTGTTCAGCTGGCACATGGTTTCTGCCGCCAGACCTTTGTGCTCTGGCAGCAGCAGGGATTTTTTCTCGGCGGTGGTCAACACGCCAATGCCCAGCGGTTTGGTCAGGTACAGCTTGCAGCCTGCTTCGGCAGAGCTGTTTTTCTTCACTCGCTCGGTGGGCACAACGCCGGTCACCGCGAGGCCAAAAATCGGTTCAGGCGCGTCAATCGAGTGGCCGCCGGCCAGAGAAATCCCCGCCTGCTGGCAGACAAAACGCCCGCCTTCGATAACCTCACGAGCAATTTCGGGCGCCAGCGTATTAATCGGCCAGCCGAGAATAGCGATCGCCATAATCGGTTTCCCGCCCATGGCGTAGATGTCGCTGATGGCGTTGGTCGCCGCGATACGGCCAAAGTCGAAGGGATCGTCCACGATCGGCATGAAGAAGTCGGTGGTACTGATGATACCGGTGCCGTTGCCCAGGTCGTAAACCGCCGCATCGTCGCGGGTTTCGTTCCCCACCAGCAGGTTAGGATCGACAAACTTCGCCTGCTCGCTGTGCAGGATGGTTTCCAGCACCTTCGGGGAAATTTTGCAGCCGCATCCTGCGCCGTGGCTGTACTGGGTCAAACGAACGGTTTGCTTCATGGACTTTTCCTTTCTTTGCCAAATTCTGTACCCAATATGGTAGCGCTCAAACGCCCTGGTGGTAAGTCTGGCAGTCCTAATTCGCGTGCCGTTGCTCACTAAGCAGGCAAAGCGGAAGTTTTTTGAAGCCAGGCCGCATTTTGCCGATGCGCTCTTTTACTCAAATATGACAGTGATGTTACAACCATCGAGGCAACTATCTGGACAACCCACGCATGTAAGGAATAACAATGAAAAAACGCGTATTAGCCTTCTGTATTGCCGGCCTGTTCTCCTCTGCGGCCTTTGCCCTTGCCCCTCCGGGAAATGACGCCACCACCAAGCCCGATCTCTATTACCTGACCAACGCCCAGGCCATTGACAGCCTGGCGCTGCTGCCGCCGCCGCCTGAAATCGGCAGCATTGCGTTTCTGAACGATCAGGCGATGTATGAGAAAGGCCGCCTGCTGCGCGCCACCGAACGCGGCAAGCTGGCCGAAGAAGATGCCAACCTGAGCGGTGGCGGCGTGGCTAACGCTTTCTCCGGCGCGTTTGGCTCGCCAATTACCGAAAAAGATGCGCCGGAACTGCACAAGCTGCTGACCAACATGATTGAGGACGCCGGTGACCTCGCCACGCGCGGTGCAAAAGAAAAGTACATGCGCATCCGCCCGTTTGCCTTCTACGGTGTGCCAACCTGTAACACCAAAGAGCAGGATAAGCTGTCGAAAAATGGCTCTTATCCGTCCGGGCATACCTCAATTGGCTGGGCTACCGCGCTGGTGCTGGCGGAAATCAACCCGCAGCGCCAGAACGAGATCCTGAAACGCGGGTTTGATCTGGGGCAAAGCCGGGTGATTTGCGGTTACCACTGGCAAAGCGATATTGATGCCGCTCGCGTCGTGGGATCTGCCGTAGTGGCCACGCTGCATACCAACGCCGCCTTCCAGCAGCAGCTGCAGAAAGCGAAAGACGAGTTTGCGAAACAGCAGAAGAAATAAGAAATGGAACCTGCCGGGCGCGCCCGGCAGGATAATGTCCAATCAGAAGCGAGAAACGAACGCAGAAGTATCCGGGGTGCTGATGGTCGTCGACGCTTTCAACTGCGGCGTGCCGAGGTAGAGGAAGCCCACCACTTTGTCCTGCTCGCGGCCACCCAGTCCTTCGCGCACCAAATCATTTTCAGTCCACGCGCCGCTGCGCCAGATACCGTTAAAGCCCTGGGCCACCGCCGCCATTTGCATCGCCATCACCGCACAGCCTGCGGAAACCACCTGCTCCCACACCGGCACTTTATGGTTAGTCTCGCAATGCGCGACCACAGCAATGATTTGCGGGGCGCGGAACGGCGATGTACGCGCCTTTTCAACGCTTTTTTCATCCATGCCGGCCGCAAGGGCTGCTTTCTCTAAAAGCTGAGCAAAGCGCTCGCGCCCTTCCCCTTCAATAACAATGAAGCGCCACGGCTGGAGCATACCGTGGTCCGGCGCGCGCATTCCGGCACGCAGAATATTTTCCAGCACTTCACCCGCCGGAGCCGGCTCGGCCAGACGGGAGGCGCTACGGCGGTTAATCAAAAGTTCAAGTGCATCCATTTAAAAGCCCCTTACTGACAGGAAATGACTGGCAAAGCGTGGAGGTTGCCCCAGTCCGTCAAATGATTTTCATTCACAAAATTAACACAGCCGTAGTTTTTGTTACAGCGCCGCCCCGATTTCCTGCTGACATTTCCTCGCCCTCTCTTTAGGATAGCCTTTACTTTCGCCGCTTTAGCCAGCTTCATTGCGGCGTGCGGGTAATACCCCTGTTGAAGGTTATGGAGAAAACATGCGCACCATTGGGCGATTTATTAGCGGCTTTTTTAAGTGGACCTGGCGTCTGCTTAATTTTATTCGGGAATTTATTCTCAACTTGTTCCTTATCCTGCTGATCCTGGTCGGAGTCGGCATCTGGATGCAGGTAAAAAGCACGCCTGCAGAACCTGCGCGCGGGGCGCTGCTGCTGGATATCACCGGCGTGGTGGTAGACAAACCGTCGGTCAGCAATAAGCTGGGCGTGATTGGCCGCCAGCTGGTGGGCGCCAGCTCTGACCGTCTGCAGGAGAATTCCCTGTTCGACATCGTCGACGCCATTCGTCAGGCGAAAGACGACCGCAATATCACCGGCATCGTGCTGGATCTGAAAGATTTCGCCGGGGCCGACCAGCCGTCAATGCAGTACATCGGTAAAGCGCTGCGCGAGTTCCGCGACGGCGGCAAGCCGGTTTATGCCATGGGCGACAGCTATAACCAGAGTCAGTACTACCTGGCAAGCTTTGCCAATAAAATCTGGCTCTCACCGCAGGGCATGGTTGACCTGCACGGGTTTGCCACCAACGCGCTGTATTACAAAACCCTGCTGGATAAGCTGAAGGTCTCAACGCACGTCTTCCGCGTCGGCACTTACAAATCAGCGGTTGAGCCGTATATCCGCGACGATATGTCCCCTGCCGCGCGCGACGCGGACAGCCGCTGGATTGGTGAGCTGTGGCAAAACTACCTGAACACCATCGCGGCCAACCGCCAGATCACCGCTCAGCAGGCTTTCCCTGGCGCTCAGGCGCTGCTGGATAACCTGCAAAAACTGGGTGGCGACACCGCAAAATATGCCCTGGACAATAAACTCGTGGACGAGCTGGCGAGCAGTGCTGCTGTAGACAAAGCACTGGTGAAGCAGTTCGGCTGGAGCAAAGCCAACAAAGACTTTAGCTACACCAGTATTTACGACTACACCGTGAAAAAACCGTCTGAGCAAGGCGATGCCATCGCGGTGATCTTCGCCAACGGCGCGATTATGGACGGGGAAGAAACCCCGGGCCAGGTCGGCGGCGATACTACGGCCATGCAGATCCGTGAAGCGCGTCTGGATCCGAAGGTGAAAGCCATCGTCTTCCGCGTGAACAGCCCTGGCGGCAGCGTCACTGCGTCCGAAACCATCCGTGAAGAGCTTGTGGCCGCGCGTGAAGCCGGGAAGCCAATTGTGGTTTCCATGGGCGGCATGGCGGCATCCGGCGGGTACTGGATCTCCACCCCGGCGAACTACATCATCGCCAACTCAAGCACGCTGACTGGCTCGATTGGTATTTTCGGTGTCATCAACACCGTAGAAAACACCCTCGATGCGATTGGTGTGCATACCGACGGCGTATCAACGTCGCCGCTGGCCGACGTGGCCGTGACCAAGAAACTGCCGCCTGAAGTACAGCAGATGATGCAGCTCAGCATCGATAACGGCTACAAGCGCTTTATTGGCCTGGTGGCGGCGTCCCGTAAGAAAACGCCGGAGCAAATCGATCAGATTGCTCAGGGCCACGTCTGGACCGGGGAAGATGCCAAAGCCAACGGCCTGGTGGACAGCCTGGGTGACTTTGACGACGCCGTGGCCAAAGCCGCCGAGCTGGCGAAGCTGAAAAGCTGGCACCTGGCGTTCTGGCAGGATGACGCGACCTTCACCGACATGGTCTTTAACGCCATGACCGGCTCGGTACGCGCCGCGCTGCCGCAGGCCATTCAGGCTTACCTGCCAGCGCCACTGGCGGATGCCGCGCTGGCGGTCAAGGCCCAGAATGACAAATTCGGCACCATGAACGATCCGCAAAACCGTTACGCCTTCTGCCTCACCTGCGGCGATGTGCGTTAATTTACTCAAATGAATCAAAGCCCGGTTAAACCGGGCTTTTTTTTTCCGTCATCCTCTCTATACTCTGCCGCAAATATCGAAAGCCTCGAGCAAAACTATGCCAAAGAAATCTATCTACGTTGCCTACACCGGCGGTACTATCGGGATGCAGCGTTCTGAACACGGCTACATTCCTGTTTCCGGCCATCTTCAGCGCCAGCTGGCGATGATGCCTGAATTCCACCGCCCGGAAATGCCGGACTTCACGATCCACGAATACGATCCGCTGATGGACTCTTCGGACATGACGCCTGAAGACTGGCAGCACATCGCCGACGACATCAAAGCCCACTACGACGAGTATGACGGCTTCGTGATCCTCCACGGCACGGACACCATGGCGTTTACCGCCTCGGCGCTCTCGTTCATGCTGGAGAACCTCAGCAAGCCGGTGATCGTCACGGGTTCACAGATTCCGCTGGCGGAGCTGCGTTCTGACGGGCAAATCAACCTGCTTAATTCGCTGTACGTGGCGGCCAACTACCCGATCAACGAAGTGACGCTGTTCTTCAACAATCGTCTCTATCGCGGGAACCGCACCACCAAAGCCCATGCCGACGGCTTTGATGCCTTTGCTTCACCTAACCTTGCGCCGCTGCTGGAAGCCGGGATCCACATCCGCAAGCTGAATACGCCGCCGGCCCCGCACGGCGAAGGCGAACTGATTGTCCACCCGATCACGCCGCAGCCGATTGGCGTGGTCACCATCTATCCAGGCATTTCTGCCGACGTCGTGGGCAACTTCCTGCGTCAGCCGGTCAAGGCGCTGATCCTGCGTTCTTACGGCGTGGGTAATGCCCCGCAGCAGGGCGCGTTCATTAAAGAGTTGCAGGAAGCTAGCGCGCGCGGCATCGTGGTGGTTAACCTCACGCAGTGTATGTCCGGCAAAGTGAACATGGGCGGCTATGCTACCGGCAACGCGCTGGCGCAGGCGGGCGTTATCAGCGGCTTTGATATGACGGTGGAAGCGACGTTAACCAAGCTTCACTATCTGCTGAGCCAGGGTCTGGATGCCCAGGCGATCCGTGATGCCATGTCGTGCAACCTGCGTGGTGAACTCACCCCCGACGAATAAGGAACGCCAATGGCGCGACGTGCTTTGCTGTTGATTGATTTGCAGAACGATTTTTGTGCCGGTGGCACGCTCGCGGTCCCGGAAGGTGACAGCACCGTTGAGGTCGCTAACCAGCTTATCGAACTGTTTAACGCCCGCGGTGAAAACGTGGTTGCCACTCAAGACTGGCACCCGGCAAAGCACGGAAGTTTCGCCAGTACGCAAGGCACTGAATCTTTTTCTGAGGGCATGCTCGACGGCCTGGCGCAAACCTGGTGGCCCGATCACTGCATTCAGAACAGCGAAGGGGCGAAACTTCACCCGCTGCTGAAGGCTTCCGGCGTCCATAAGATCGTCTATAAAGGCCAAAATCCGGCTATCGACAGCTACAGCGCGTTTTTCGATAACGGCCACCGGCAGCAAACCGAGCTGGATGCCTGGCTGCGCGAGCACGACATCAGCAGCCTGGTGGTGTTGGGGCTGGCAACGGATTTCTGCGTGAAATTTACCGTGCTTGACGCGCTGGAGCTGGGTTATGAAGTGATAGTCATCACCGATGGCTGTCGCGGCGTGAACCTGCGGCCCCAGAGCAGCCTGGAGGCATTCCAGGAGATGGCGGTTGAAGGCGCCACGCTAATGACCTTCGCCGATTTTACCTGCCAATAATCGTAGGGGCGGCCCCCCGCCCCACACTTTTGTATCGATTCCGCTCACAATCTACGCTTTTTTTGCTCGCCCTAGCCTGGGAGCGCTCTCATAATCATATTCAGTGAATTTATTCAGCATGTTAGCTGATTTCGCTTTCCGCCGTTTTCGTCTGTTAAGCGTGGCCGGGGAGCTTTTATGTTGTGCCCGTCAAAGAGGAATCATTATGTCATTCACACGTAAAATGTTACCGCTGGTGGCCGCGGTGACGCTCGCCTGCAGCGGCGTTGCGCAGGCTGAATCTTTGCTTTCCGTGGGTTACTTCAACGGCGGTGGCGACGTCACTGCCGGTCCCGGGGGGGATATCAATAAGCTTGATGTTCGCCAGATTACCCACCTCAATTACTCCTTTGGCCTGATTTATAACGACGAGAAAGGCGAAACCAACGAAGCGCTGAAAGATTCGTCAAAACTGCATCAAATCTATCTTTCCCCGAAAGTTGTCTCCGACCTTGAAACCCTGCCGGCACTGCGGAAACAGAATCCACAGCTGAAAATCTTGCTGTCCGTTGGTGGCTGGGGGGCTCGCGGTTTCTCTGCCGCAGCAGCAACGCCTGAAAACCGCGCGGTGTTTATCCGCTCGGTGCAGGAAGTGATGGACAAATATGGCCTGGATGGGATCGACCTTGACTGGGAGTTCCCGGTAAATGGCGCCTGGGGCCTGGTGGATAAGCTGGACGCCGACCGGGATAATTTCACCGCCCTGCTGAAAGAGTTGCGCAAAGCCGTGGGCGACAAAAAACTGGTTACCATTGCCGTCGGGGCCAATGCCGAAAGCCCGAAAAGCTGGGTTGATGTGAAAGCCATTGCGCCGGTGCTGAACTACATCAACCTGATGACCTACGACATGGCGTACGGCACGCAGTACTTCAACTCGAATCTCTATGATTCGAAAAAGTGGCCGACCGTGGCCGAAGCCGACAAGTACAGCGCTGATTTCGTAGTAAATAACTATCTCGCAGCCGGGCTGAAACCAGCGCAGATGAACCTCGGCATCGGCTTCTATGGCCGCGTACCTAAGCGTGCCGTAGAGCCGGGCATTGACTGGTCAAAACCCGACGCGCAGAAAAATCCGGTCACACAGCCCTACTTCGGCGAGCGTGAGCTGGAGCTGTTTAAAACCGCGCTGGGCGTGGATCTGACGAAAGACACTTACGTCAAATACAACGACCTGGTGAAGAAAATGCTGAACGACCCGCAGAAGCGCTTCACCGAAGAGTGGGATGACGACGCGAAGGTGCCGTACCTGACGCTGAAGTCTGCTGAAGGTAAACCGCTGTTTGCCATTTCCTATGAGAATCCGCGCTCGGTGAAAATCAAAGCCGAGTACATCAAGGAGAAGGGGCTGGGCGGCGCGATGTTCTGGGAATACGGCGCGGATGACAACAACCAGTTGGCGAAACAGCTCGCCGAGTCGCTGGGCATCGATCACGCTAAATAGCGGTTAACGCAGAAAAACGAAGGGAGACCAGTGAGTCTCCCTTTTGTTTACTGCAGCTTCATCGTCACAAACGGCGCAGGCTCGATGCCAAACTCCGCTTTCAGCTGCTGCTTGCTCTTCATCACCATCTGGCCATTGGTGTCGATAGTCATGTGCTGCGCCTCCGTGTTGTGGCGCGCCTGCCACAGCATCACCAGCTGGAGGCTGTTGTCTTTTTGCTCCTGGGTCAGCGCCACGCCATCAGGCCACTTTCCCAGCTCGACCGCGGTCGCCAGGCGCTGATAAATCTCCGGCGTCATCACGCTCAACATCTCATCCAGATTGCTCATTGGGCACCCCGTCGCAGAATAATTAGCTGAATCGATTCTTCAACCCTCAACCTGCTCACCATTTTGCCCATCGGTGAAGCTCAGCGAGGCCGAGTTAACGCAATACCGCTCCCCGGTCGGCTGCGGGCCATCCGGGAACACATGGCCCAGGTGCGCGTCGCAGCTGCCGCAGCGGATTTCAACGCGTTCCATGCCGTGGGAATTATCGGTCAGATAGCGGATGGCATCGGGGCTGACAGGCTCGTAGAAGCTTGGCCAGCCGCAGCCTGAGTCGTATTTTGTTTCCGAAAGAAACAGCGGGGCCTCACACACCAGGCAGTGATAAATCCCGTCACGCTTATTATGCAGTAAACGCCCTGAATACGGCGGTTCAGTGCCGTGCTTCTGGGTCACGTAGTATTGCATCTCGCTGAGGTTTTTCTTATTTGAATCAGGGGGTAATTGATTAGACATAGGTGTACATCTCGGTCAGTTCAATTGGGACAGCTCACGGCCCCATTCTAACAAAAAATTAACAACACCGTGCTGCTTTTTGTTCTAAACTTAGCCCTGAAATTCTGGCACGGCACAAAGCGTGACGTGAATCACATTATTGTTGGGACTGGCGTTTAAAATCCCCCGCATCGTCCCCATTTGGATTTAAGCCCAAAAGGAAGCGTGAGGCGTTCAGTCGTACAAACCCTGGTCACAGGATTGATTTGTCGCAATGATTGACACGATTCCGCTTGACGCTGCGTAAGGTTTTTGTAATTTTACAGCCAACCTTTTATTCACTAAAAAATAGCTGGTGGAATACTATGACTATCAAAGTAGGTATCAACGGTTTTGGTCGTATCGGCCGTATCGTTTTCCGTGCTGCTCAGGAACGTTCTGACATCGAAATCGTTGCAATCAACGACCTGTTAGACGCTGACTATATGGCTTACATGCTGAAGTACGACTCAACTCACGGTCGTTTCAACGGTACTGTAGAAGTTAAAGACGGCAACCTGGTTGTTAACGGTAAAACTATCCGTGTTACCGCAGAACGTGACCCGGCTAACCTGAAGTGGAACGAAGTGAACGTTGACGTTGTTGCTGAAGCAACAGGTCTGTTCCTGACTGACGAAACCGCACGTAAGCACATCACTGCTGGCGCGAAAAAAGTTGTTCTGACTGGTCCTTCCAAAGACAACACCCCAATGTTCGTTCGCGGCGCTAACTTCGAAAAATACGCAGGCCAGGACATCGTTTCCAACGCATCTTGCACCACCAACTGCCTGGCTCCACTGGCTAAAGTTATCAACGACAACTTCGGTATCGTTGAAGGCCTGATGACTACCGTTCACGCTACCACCGCAACTCAGAAAACCGTTGATGGCCCGTCTCACAAAGACTGGCGCGGCGGCCGCGGCGCAGCTCAGAACATCATCCCTTCTTCTACCGGTGCTGCTAAAGCTGTAGGCGTTGTACTGCCAGAGCTGAAAGGCAAACTGACTGGTATGGCGTTCCGCGTTCCTACCCCTAACGTGTCCGTTGTTGATCTGACCGTTCGTCTGGAAAAAGCTGCTTCTTACGAAGAAATTAAGAAAGCAATCAAAGCTGCTTCCGAAGGCGCAATGAAAGGCGTTCTGGGCTACACCGAAGACGACGTAGTGTCTACCGACTTCAACGGCGAAGTACTGACTTCCGTGTTTGATGCTAAAGCTGGTATCGCACTGAACGACAACTTTGTGAAACTGGTTTCCTGGTACGATAACGAAACTGGCTACTCCAACAAAGTACTGGATCTGATCGCTCACATCTCCAAATAAGTTGAGATGAGAACCTGATCCTAAAGGGCGACTTCGGTCGCTCTTTTTTTTGCCTCAAATCACCAGGACTAAGGAAAAAAGAAATGATTAATAAAATTTTTGCACTTCCGGTCGTCGAACAAATTACCCCTGTGCTTACCCGCCGCGTAAACGATGAGCTGGACGTCATCGTCGTTGATCACCCACAGGTTCGGGCATCTTTCGCACTTCAGGGCGCACACCTGCTCTCCTGGCAGCCTGCCGGTGAAGATGAGGTGCTGTGGCTGAGCGACATCACCCCGTTCCATAAAGGCAAAGCGCTGCGCGGCGGTGTGCCTATTTGCTGGCCGTGGTTTGGTCCGGCGGAGCAGCCTGGCCTGCCGGCGCACGGTTTTGCCCGCAACCAGCCGTGGACGCTGAGCGCGCACAATGAAGACGCCAGCGGCGTGGTGCTGACCTTTGAGCTGCATAACAATGCCGAGACGCTGAAGCTGTGGCCGCATGAATTCACGCTGTATGCCCGCTTCAAGCTGGGCAAAACCTGTGAAATCGAGCTGGAAGCACACGGTGAGTTCGAAACTACCTCGGCCCTGCACACCTACTTCAACGTCGGCGACATCGCAGATGTGAAGGTCAGCGGCCTGGGTAATCCGTATATCGATAAAGTGCTGAATGAAGCCCCGGGCCAGTTGACCGACGGCGTACAAACCTTCCCGGACCGCACCGATCGTCTTTATCTGGAGCCGGAAGAGTGCAGCGTCATTCATGATGCCAGCCAGTTGAAGCGCATCCTGAACGTGGTTCATCACCATCATTACAACGTGGTGGGCTGGAACCCAGGCCCGGCGCTGTCCGTTTCGATGGGCGATATGCCGGACGACGGCTACAAAACCTTCGTCTGCGTAGAAACCGCCTGCGCATCTAAAAAACAGAAAGCCAGCGCGGAAAAACCGACCCGTCTGAGCCAGACCATCAGCGTGGCGAAGAAAGGCTAAGCGACTTTCACCAGCTTAGGGCAAAGGCCGTCAACCTCTGCCCCATTAAAAAGCAAACGGGGCGCAAGCGCCCCGTTTTAGTGCACTGATTGCACCTATTAGAAGCTGTAGTTGACGCCCGTCAGCAGCACACCAGTCCAGTTGCTGTCGACCATTGGGCTGTCGGTCACTTCTTTGGACAAACGCATGTAGCGGCCCATACCGAACACGTTCCAGTCGGCGTTCAGCTTATAGTTGACGGACAGCTCAACGTACGGTGACCAGCTGTTACCCGCGTCGTACTCGTTCAGGCCGCTGCGGTTGGACTCCTTGCCGCTCACGCCGTAGTAGTAGTCGTTTTGATTCTTGCTGTCCCACACGACACCAATCCCCGGCGTGACCGTCAGGCTATCCGCGTTGTAGCGATACAGCCAGGCGGTATCCCAGGTGATGCCGTTGCTGTTGTTCAGGATATCCCCGGCCAGCACGGTACGCAGGAAGCCATAGTCGGTGTTATGCACCCAGGACAGGCCCGCCATCACGGTAGAATGGCGGTAGTCCAGCGCGCGCATGCTGTCGTAATTGCTGTCTTTCGGCCTGAAATGCAGCGGCGAATAATAGGCGGTGACGGACAGCTTATCGGCCTGGTCATTCCACAAGTAGTAACCCGCGTTGAACCCGCGGAAGTAGAAATTGTCACCTTCATAGCCCAGCAGAGGCGCCGGATAGACGCGGTTCTGGTCACCTTTGTAAGGGTTTGGCGAAACCAGCGCCCCCGCACCGATAGACCATGGGCCCTCTGCGTGCGCAGCGGTAACGGAAGAGGCTAACAGTACGCCTAATGCGAGAATTTTGAATTTGGTCACAATCCTTTCAGTCCTTTAATCAAATAATCAGCGCAGGAAGTGTAACCGCCCTTGGCTCCCATCCCAAATAATTTACTTAGTCACAACCTTCAACCAACTTTTTAGCTTCCCGCAATCAGATGACGGCGGATTTTCAGCTTTATGTCAGCCAGATGAAAGCAAACACTGTCGCTTATCTCAAATACGAAATTTTTAGGATGAGTTATTGATATGTCATTGAAATTGAGCGTTGGCCGTATGCAAGTTTTGCAAATGCCATCTACGCTTTATTTTAGGAAGGTGAAACGCTGAGACGGCGGCGTGAGCGCCCGGTATCAACCTGGCACAAGGGTTGCTGTTCATTTAGCAGACGTCTTCCGGGGAGCCTCTATTACACATACCAACGGCTCTTTAACCTGTGCTAAAAACGAAAGGACGGCATGCCATGAATATATTCGATCACTATCGCCAGCGTTATGAAGCTGCCAAGGACGAAGAGTTCACACTGCAGGAATTTCTTGCTATCTGTAAACAAGATCGCAGTGCCTACGCGAATGCGGCAGAACGGCTATTGACGGCCATTGGTGAGCCAGTGATGGTAGACACTGCCACAGAGCCACGGCTGTCCCGTCTCTTTTCAAACCGGGTGGTTGCCCGTTACCCGGCGTTTGAAGAGTTTTATGGCATGGAAGAGGCTATCGAACAGATCGTGGCCTACCTGAAACACGCGGCTCAGGGGTTGGAAGAGAAGAAACAAATTCTCTATCTGCTGGGGCCGGTGGGCGGCGGTAAATCTTCCCTGGCCGAGCGCCTGAAAGCCTTGATGCAGCGCGTGCCTATTTACGTGCTGAGCGCCAACGGCGAACGTAGCCCGGTCAACGACCATCCGCTGTGCCTGTTTAACCCGCAGGAAGACGCCTCCATTCTGGAAAAAGAATATGGCATCCCTAACCGCTACCTCGGCACCATCATGTCGCCGTGGGCAGCCAAACGCCTGAGCGAATTTGGCGGCGACATCACCAAATTCCGCGTGGTGAAAGTCTGGCCGTCCATTCTGGCGCAGATTGCGATTGCCAAAACCGAACCCGGCGATGAGAACAACCAGGATATCTCTGCGCTGGTCGGTAAAGTGGATATCCGCAAACTGGAACACCACGCGCAAAACGACCCGGATGCTTACGGCTACTCCGGGGCGCTGTGCCGGGCCAACCAGGGCATCATGGAATTTGTGGAGATGTTTAAAGCGCCCATCAAGGTGCTTCACCCGCTGCTGACCGCCACTCAGGAAGGCAACTACAACGGCACGGAAGGCATCTCTGCCCTGCCGTTCAACGGGATTATTCTTGCGCACTCGAACGAATCCGAGTGGGTCACCTTCCGCAATAACAAAAACAACGAGGCGTTCCTTGACCGCGTGTACATCGTCAAGGTGCCTTACTGCCTGCGCATCTCGGAAGAAATCAAAATCTACGAGAAACTGCTCAACCACAGCGAACTGTCCCACGCGCCTTGCGCCCCGGGCACCCTGGAAACGCTTTCTCGCTTCTCTATCCTGTCGCGCCTGAAAGAGCCGGAAAACTCCAGCATCTACTCGAAAATGCGCGTCTATGACGGGGAAAGTCTGAAAGACACCGATCCGAAAGCCAAGTCCTACCAGGAATATCGGGACTACGCCGGGGTCGATGAAGGCATGAACGGGCTCTCGACGCGCTTCGCCTTTAAAATCCTCTCCCGCGTGTTCAACTTTGACCACGTTGAAGTGGCAGCTAACCCGGTGCACCTGTTCTATGTGCTGGAACAGCAAATCGAACGCGAGCAGTTCCCGCAGGATCAGGCAGAGAAATACCTGGAGTACCTCAAAGGCTACCTGATTCCGAAATATGCGGAATTTATCGGCAAAGAAATCCAGACCGCCTATCTCGAGTCTTACTCAGAGTACGGGCAGAACATTTTTGACCGGTATGTCACCTACGCTGATTTCTGGATTCAGGATCAGGAGTACCGCGACCCGGATACCGGCCAGCTGTTTGACCGCGAATCCCTGAACGCGGAGCTGGAGAAAATTGAAAAACCGGCCGGGATCAGCAACCCGAAAGATTTCCGCAATGAAATCGTCAACTTCGTGCTGCGTGCCCGGGCCAATAATAACGGTCGTAACCCAAACTGGACCAGCTACGAGAAGCTGCGCACGGTTATCGAGAAGAAAATGTTCTCGAACACCGAAGAGCTGCTGCCCGTTATCTCGTTCAACGCCAAAACCTCCACCGACGAGCAGAAGAAACACGATGATTTTGTCGATCGGATGATGGAGAAAGGCTACACCCGCAAGCAGGTTCGCCTGCTGTGTGAATGGTATCTGCGGGTCCGTAAGTCTTCTTAAGGGAGTTTCATGCAGGTCACGCCGGGCGGCGTGGCCTGTTTGCGCACCTGGCATAAGCAGTTGGGGGAACTATGGCCTACTTCATAGACAGGCGGCTTAACGGCAAAAACAAGAGCGCGGTCAACCGCCAGCGCTTCTTGCGCCGCTATAAGGCGCAGATCAAACAGTCGATTTCCGGGGCCATCAACAAGCGTTCGGTGACCGACGTGGACAGCGGCGAATCCGTGTCCATCCCCATTGAGGATATCAACGAACCGATGTTTCATCAGGGTCGCGGCGGCCTGCGCCACCGCGTCCATCCCGGCAACGACCACTTTGTACAAAACGACCGCATTGAGCGCCCACAGGGCGGAGGCGGCGGCGGTGGAAGCGGCCAGGGTCAGGCGAGCCAGGACGGCGAAGGCCAGGATGAATTCGTGTTCCAGATCTCCAAAGATGAATATCTCGACTTACTGTTCGAGGATCTGGCGCTGCCGAACCTGAAACGTAACCAGCACCGGCAGATCACCGAATTTAAATCCCATCGCGCAGGTTTCACCTCTAACGGCGTCCCGGCCAATATCAGCGTTGTTCGCTCGCTGCAAAACTCGCTGGCTCGCCGTACGGCAATGAGCGCGGGTAAACGCCGTTTGCTACACGAACTCGAAGAGACCCTAGACACCGTCAGCCGCAGCGAACCCGCTCAACTGCTGGAAGAGGAACGCCTGCGCAAAGAGATTGCAGAGCTGCGGGAAAAAATTGCCCGCGTGCCGTTTATCGACACCTTCGATCTCCGCTACAAAAACTACGAGAAGCGCCCGGAACCTTCCAGCCAGGCGGTGATGTTCTGCCTGATGGACGTCTCTGGTTCGATGGACCAGGCGACAAAAGACATGGCCAAGCGCTTTTATATCCTGCTCTATCTGTTCCTGAGCCGGACCTATAAAAACGTGGAGGTGGTTTATATTCGCCACCATACCCAGGCGAAAGAGGTGGACGAACACGAGTTCTTTTACTCACAGGAAACCGGTGGGACCATTGTTTCCAGTGCCCTGAAGCTGATGGATGAAGTGGTGCAGGAGCGCTACGATCCGGCGCAGTGGAACATCTACGCCGCGCAGGCTTCGGACGGCGACAACTGGGCAGACGACTCGCCGCTGTGCCATGAGATCCTGGCGAAAAAACTGCTGCCGGTGGTGCGTTACTACAGCTACATCGAAATCACCCGCCGGGCGCACCAGACCCTGTGGCGGGAATACGAAAATCTGCAGGCCACTTTCGAGAACTTCGCGATGCAGCATATCCGGGATCAGGATGATATTTATCCTGTGTTCCGGGAACTGTTCCAAAAACAGACTTCAGACTCTCATAGCTAGTTAAAAATCAGTAAGTTGCACGATGAAAACCTGTTGCCAAACGGATTCAGTTGGCAACAGGTTCATGCATTCAGTGCCTTCCAAGAAATCGCCCGACACTCAAAAAATCATGTTCAAGCGGCTTCCTATTTAACCGCAGCGTTTCCCCCGTCAGCAAACAAGGCTGAACCAGCCACAAAACTCGACATATTACTCGCCAGAAACAGTGCCGCGCTGGCTATCTCCTCCGGCTGTGCCAGACGTTTCAACGCATGCAGCCCCGCAGCCCAGGCTTTCTGATGCTCATCACCAGCCATTCGGGTTTCCGTTCCTCCAGGCAGTAAGGCATTGGCACGGATGCCTTGTCCGGCATAATCTGCGGTAAGACCCTTCACCAGCCCCATCAGCCCGGCCTTAGCTGCCGCATATGCGGCCATTCCCGGCAGACCTACGCTGGTACCGACGAAACTGGAGATAAAAATAAGAGAACCCCCACCTCGTTTGAGCATCAACGGGATCTGGCTCCGGGCACCGAAATAACCCGCTGTCAGGTTAACGGTCAGCGTATGCTGCCATTCGTCAGGGGTGATCTCTGCCAGTGGACGGATAGTGCCCGTTGTACCGGCATTATTGACCGCAATATCGATACCGCCGAATGCATCAGCAGCCAGGGCGGCGATTGAAGCATGCGTTTGCTCCTCGCCTGCGTCCCCGACAAAAATCCTGACATCACTGCCAACGGAACGAAGCTCCGCCGCCAGCGCATCCAGCGGTGCCTGACTCCTCGCATTCAGAATCAACGAAGCGCCATGCTGAGCAAACAAAATAGCAACAGCCCGTCCAATACCTTCCGAGGCGCCAGTAATCACAGCGACTTTACCTTCAAGTAATTTCATCACTTTCCCCATTTCATTAATGAGATTCCGAAACTCATTTTGAATCTTTCTGTTCATTTTCTTGATGCGTGTCGCCGTTTGATTTCAGCGGCTTATCCGTAAGCCTATGTCCAGGCTATGCCATAAAAACTCTGTTTCTTGCTTTTTAATTAACTTATTGATGGATAAACGCGTTATGGCGGGCCCGGCAAAACCGGATAGGGTGCGCGAAATGACAAGCCTTCAACATTTGGAGAAGGCGTTTTGGATGTTTTTAAGGCTATCCCACGTTGAAAGGTGTACCTGAAACGAATCGGTTTGCAGCGGATAAGGAAAAGCTTAAAGCCGGCGCTTCACCGGCTTTTTATCCCTGAGAGAAAAGAAAACGGGGGAATAACCTGAATCAGGCTGACGCCTGCTTATTGATGGAGCTCAATGTCGTATCCCCACTGTTTCCAGTGAAGCAGCTGTTCCTGCTGGGCTGTCGATAACGTCTTTCCCACCCATAGGAAAATATGTTGCCCGGGGAAAAGCTCCGGACGCAACGTATCCACCGGCTCGGCAAATACGTTCACGGTCAGGCCTCTGCGGGACAGGCGCCACGCCTCCAGCCATAACGCAGCCCGATCGTCCGTCTGCCAGCCAATCAGCAGGATGTCGCCCAAACTTTGGTTCTGCGCCGCCGCCAGGCTCTGGGCACAATGGCAGATCAACGCGCCATCCAGCAGGCTGCGCATCAACAAAGCCGTGGATTCATCCTGGCTAAGTTTTTGCCTCACGGGCAGCAAAAGGTTATCAATCAGTAAGTCTGCGCTGTGCTCCCGGCTGAGAGAAGTAATCTTCTCACGCAGCTTTCCAGGATTAACTTTCCTGACCAGAAGCATCATTTCTTCTTGCAGCGTTACCCACAGCTGCTCTTCCGGCACGTGGCTGCGCTCCAGCAGGGCTTTCACTTTGCCTACGGAAACGCCTTTGCTCATCCAGTATTTGATTTCTTCGATGCGCTGAATATCCGCATCATCGAACTGGCGATGCCCCCCCTCGCTACGCTGGGGCTTCAGCAAGCCGTAGCGGCGCTGCCAGGCTCGCAGGGTGACCGGGTTGATACCACATCGCTCTGCTACATCACCGATAGTGTAATAGGCCATAGTGTCCCTCCCCGTACACAGATCCCACGTCTCCATTGAAACATCACTCAATCTGTTCAATGTGTACAATTTTTTTACGAGTTGTACAAGTGAAATCTGATGCCTTTGAGGCACGACACGCGGCAGATATCACAACTCTGCTTTACGCTCCGGCCAGGCAATACGGAAAGCGCCGTGCCCGCAGGGTTTAGCAAACAAACTTCCCTGGAAGTGAGAAATACCGGCCGCCTCGAGCCACATCCACTCTTCCGGTTGCTCAATACCCGTGGCTGAAACCGCAATTTCAAGGGAGGCGCAGCATTTGATTATGGCCTGGATAATCGCCTGCTGTGGCCCACTTTTATGAATGCCCCGAATCAGCGACTGGTTAATTTTCAGCCTTTCAGGTTGAAACTGTGCCAGCAGCTGTAGCCCAGCAAAGCCGACGCCAAAATCATCAATCGCAAGCTTGATACCGGCCGATTTAAGCTGCCTGATAGCGTCGGTAAACGCATCCATCTGCGGCATGATTTCGCTTTCGGTAAACTCAATAACCACCTGCTCGGGAACAAGCCCGTTCGCCTCAATATCCGCCAGCAGTTGTTCCACGGCGTCAGGAATCATGACCAGCGTCATCGGCAGCAGATTGATGCATAGCGTTTGCACGCCAATATTAGCGGCGCATGCTGCGGTGAAAGCGGCCTTCGCGTTCAGCAGTTCAGCCAGGTAAACATCGCCCCCTTCCTCTGGCGCTGAATTAGCTTCCGTGGCTAACACCTCTACTGCCGCGACAGTACGAGCCATTGGGTCGACAATCGGTTGAAAAACTATCTTTTTATGCAGCGTTTGTGGACTTGATGCCGAATGAGTCGGCGCATCGAGAATAAATTCCCACGCATCACCCGGAGGGATCTCAAAATAGTTCTCTTTTTCCGTCGATTCGATGAAGGTCCGGAAAAAACTCAAGGCCCGGTCATCGTAAGCCAGTTGATATCGGCTAGTCCCTTTTTCCAGAACGACCTGCAAGACATCGTTTTTATCGTGCTCTCTTAAATCAAAAAGCTCCATGCCCACTCGCCCAAAGCGGCGGGCCGGGGCGTAATCACAGAGCAATTCAACAATGTTGTGATGGCGATCGTCTTTACAAATAGCGTGATAAACCTTCTGCACGCTCTCTTCCGGGCCTTCCAAGAGTTGAAAGAAATGTCTGCCGTTGAATAGCAGGATCCCCGTCACATTAGCGTCAATATTTTTTGCATTTGCCGCGGAGACCATCGCCTCCAAAACCTCAAACGGCGTGCTGGCGTGGATGTGGCTTCGGTAAATAACTGTCGTGAGCATGGCGGGTTCCAGCGAAAGGTTAAGGGAGTAACTTAACAGATCCCCGTCCTGACGTCGCCACATACTCAACAAAGTCTAAACAACTTAACAACATGGAATGTTTGCTCGCCATTTACCTTTAGTCAAAATGTACAATTTTACGTATCGATAAGTTAAAAAATTTAAATCATAACCAATTGATAAATAAAGATTAGCATTTTTAGTCAAAAAAATAACAGGCAAACTAATACACCTTTGTGTACAGTTTTTATAGCAATTGCATAACTTAGTTAACATCTTGCAACGTGTGAATTTACAGGAGCAACTTATGCGACAGGACACTTTTACACCAGGTCAGAACAGCGTAGAAAATGACATTGCGCGCTATTTTAGCCGCGTTGCGCCGCCGTCTCAGCAGGAAACAATGGGGCAAATTGTGCTCGAAATTCTCAGCGATGGCCGCAATCTGAACAGAAAAGCGATCTGTACCAAATTGCTCTCGCGACTCGACCGCGTTTCTGAACCGGAAGAAGAAAAACACTATCAGGCCCTTTTGGGCATGCTTTTTACTCGCTAGCGAATAACCAGCCCGGAGTTCAATCAGAGTAATGCGTACGCTCCCTGGTGGGAGAGTCACCTTGAAGTATAAATGCTGAATTTTCCTCATTCTCAGACTCCGGCAAATGACTTCATGCCAGCGGTATTTAACCCCCGGCGAAGAAATCAGGAGTAACGAAGTGAAGAGAAGCGACGATGAAAAATTAACGGACGAGATTATCGGCGAAGCAGCGCTGTCGTTACTGAACAGCAACAGCGCAATTAATACCCGCGCTTTAGTTGCCAAGTTAGAAGCGATGTTTATATCGGAGCAAGAAGTACGGCGACGTAACGCGCTACAGAAAATTATCGCTGAAATCGAGGGGAATATTTCCCAGAGTCTGACAGGAAAGACAGAAAAAAAAGCGCTTTCAGGCGCAGTTAAGACTCAACGGCTTAACGAAAAAAATGTCCACTAGCGGCCCATGGCCAACAACTGAAAAACGGTGAATGACTATGACACAGCTAATTTCTAATCCCTCTGCAATGCATACCGGAATCGTAGACCACGCATTATCCGACTTTATAAGAAGCACAGCAGACCGACACGCAGAGGAAAATGCTGCCATCAGTCAGGCCGTCACCGCCATTCTGGCTGCCAATAAGAGCGTTTCCAATAAAGCGATTATTATCTGGCTGGTTGACGCCCTGGAAACGACTCAAGACGTCGTCATGTGCGACGTTTATCGCAATGCTTTAGAGATTGTTGTGGGCCATACCGTGGACGATATTTAAGGCCTGCGCAAACAATAAAGGCCGGCCAGAACCGGCCTTTATTGTTTCTGAATTACAGCGTTTTCTTCATAAAATATCGGCTGGTGCCTTCGGGTAAACAGTCAATTTTGCCAAATGCCTCCCAGCCATGCTTGCGGTAGAAGTCCGGAGCCTGGAAACTGATGGTATATAAAAAACCAGCCACACAGCCGCGCCTGCGCCCTTCTGTTTCAAACGTCCTCAGGATCTCGCTGCCTAATCCATGCGCTCTTAACTCAGGCGGTAAATAAAACAGATCGATAAACAGTACACCGAGGGACGAACGCCCCAACATCCCACCAACAACTTTCCCACTCTCGGAACTGCGAACCACAACCGCCAGCGGTTGGCGATCGTTTATCCCACTCATCGCATCGTTAAACTCACCGAGCCCCGCTTCGATGGGCAGCGAATACTCCTCGCTGATTTGATCAGAAATTTCTAGTTTGAAACCCGACATCGCATACCTCACTGACATTGCCCCTTATCACCCTACCAGTTCTTGCGTTGAGCCTGGCCGACAACACTGTATATATTTACAGACCGTAAAAACAAGAGTCTAAAATGATGAAAAGAGAACGCTATCGGCTTTCCGTCGCCGTATTTGTTGTCCTGCGCCGCAGAGACGAAATTTGTCTCATCCGCAGAGCGAACACCGGCTGGATGGACGGCTTCTATAGCCTGCCCGCAGGCGGTCTTGAAAGCGGTGAAACGCTGCTTAATGCCGCAGCCAGAGAAGCCCACGAAGAGACGGGGGTGATCATTGAGACCGAAGCCCTCAGGTCAGTTCACTTGATGCACGTTAAAACCGAAGATCGTTCGTGGATGGGGCACTTCTTTCTCTGTTCAGACTGGCAGCGCGAGCCTTATATCGCCGAGCCGAATAAGCATTCTGATCTGCGATGGGTAAATATCAGGCAGTTGCCGGAGAACACCGTGCCCTATGTTAAACAAGCCATCAGCGCTATTATCAACGGCGAGATTTATTCCGAATACGGCTGGCTAAGCTAAGCGAACGTAGAGCGCCATACATGCTGGGCCTGTGGCAACCAGGCCGGCAAGTTAGCCTGATACCACTCAAGATACCGGGTTAACATTTGCGGGTGTCTGTGGGAAAGAAGATTCAGCACTTCTACCACCAGCCAGGCTTTAGCCAAAAGCACATGACGCGTCAGGCGTGACTTCGACCACTGAGGTGCCACTTGTTGATATCGCGCTACCATGAGGTGAATACTGGCCGGTTCCCCCATTCCTTTAATCAGAGGTGCCAAATCTATCGCCGGGCTCCCACGGCCAAAGCGCTCCCAGTCAAATAAAACCAACTCTCCCCCGGCTCGGCGTCCCCAGTTTCCGGCATTTGAATCCCCCGACACCCATTGCTGCGGCTCGAAAAGCACATCACTTTGAGCTTTGAAATAATGCAAAACTGCTTCGAGCTCCGGGGGCAATTTCAGCAGGCTTAATGCCAACGCCATTTGCTCATCCCTCCACTGATGCCGCCTGAATGTCCCTGAGGGTTTCATCTGGCAATGATGGAGCAACGCCAGCTTTTCATACAAATCGGGGTCGGCAGTCAGCGTTTCCAGTGAACAAGGCTGCGGGATAAATTCGATGATCAGCCGTCGTGCCTGGCGGTTAAGGGAATAAACGTCGGGAATGCCAGGTCCCTCCGCCCTGAACACGGAGGCGTGGTGCTGATAAAAATCGAGTTCAACCTCGGAAGCATCTCGCTTTTCAACAGCAGGTTTTCCCTGAAAAACGCATTCACGCACGAGGGCATTTCCCATCTGCGTCAGTACATTATTAGCCATCTTTTGCCCGAATTTTTGCATGTCAGATAACTATTATCGCGATAGGATGAAAATTCAAAGCAGAGACTTAGAAAGACGACAAGAGGCAGTGCAATGACATCCCACGCAAAAGGCGAAGACGTCCATCAGCAACTTATCGATTTACTCGAGCAACAGCAGGCCCGCTACCGTGTGGTAAAACATGTCGCGGCGGGGAAATGTGAAGAAGTCTCGGCAATCCGTGGCACCGAACTTGGCCAGGGCGCAAAAGCGCTGGTCTGCAAAGTCAAAGGCAACGGCGTCAAGCTGCACGTGCTGGCGATTCTGGCGGCGGACAAACAGGCGGATCTGAGCCTGCTGGCGCAGCATCTGGGCGGCCTGAAAGCGTCGCTGGCAAGCCCGGCGGAAGTAGATGAGTTAACGCGATGTGTGTTTGGCGCTATCCCGCCATTCAGCTTTCACGCTCAGCTCCGGCTGGTGGCCGACCCGTCTATTTTCGAGCGTTTTTCAGAGATTGCCTTCAATGCAGGGTTGCTGGAAAAGTCAGTGGTGATGGATACGCAGGATTATTTGCGCATTGCGCGCCCGGAGCTGGTCAATTTTCACCGCCCCGAATAGCTACCCGAGGCGTTCGAGATAAAGGACAGACAGCACCAATACCGAAGCGATCCCGAGGAACGCGGCAGTGATGCAAATCGTGTCGAAAAACGCTGGATCGCCCATCCTTTTCTCCCGCAAGCCATTGCTCGCTGTCATATCGTTCAATTATTGACCGCAAAAATGACAGAATGATGAACGGCCACAGAATCACTGTCGGCCATTCGCCACAACAATAAAAGTTAAAAACCTCTTATTTGGCAAGGATATATCATGATTTTTGACCCCACACTTTTGATCCTTCTGGCGCTGGCGGGATTAGGTTTTGTCAGCCATAACACCACCGTCGCGGTTTCCATCCTCGTGCTGATTATTGTGCGCGTCACCCCGCTGAACACCTTTTTTCCGTGGATTGAGAAACAGGGCCTGACGGTAGGGATCATTATTCTGACTATCGGCGTGATGGCCCCGATAGCCAGCGGCACCCTGCCCGCCAGCAACCTCATCCACTCTTTCACCCACTGGAAATCGCTGGTGGCGATTGTCGTCGGGATTGCGGTTTCATGGCTCGGCGGGCGCGGCGTGACGCTGATGGGCAGTCAGCCAGGCCTGGTAGGCGGTCTGCTGGTTGGCACCGTCCTTGGCGTCGCCCTGTTCCGTGGCGTGCCGGTCGGGCCGCTGATCGCCGCCGGGCTGGTTTCCCTTATTGTGGGTAAGCAGTAGCCTCCTGCCGCTGCCAGCGGTGAATGCGCCAGGCCAGCGCGCTGCACAGCAGGTAATAAACCAGACCGGTAAAGATAAAAATGGCCGCCGGGTAAATTTGTACCCGGCTGTTAACCTGCCCGGCCACGGTTGTCAGCTCCGGTACGTTGACGATAAACGCCAGCGACGTGTCTTTGATGAGCGAGATAAACAGCCCGGCAAACGACGGTAAAGCGTTGCGCAGCGCCTGAGGCAACAGCACTAACCTCAGCGTTTGCCATGGCGTAAATCCGCCGGCAACCGCCGCCTCATTTTGCCCCTTCGCCAGCGCATTCAGCGCCGCCAGCGTGGTGTACATCACCGCCGCAGACGTAAACCAGGCCAGCGCCAGCGTGACGGTTAACGGCCCCGGTAAATCACGCCCGGTAATGGCGGGCAGCAGGAAATAGAGCCAGAAGATAACAAAAATCAGCGGAATGCCGCGGATCAAATCGGCCCAAATGAAAAGTACCCGCCGCACAATACCGCCGTAGCGCCAGGCGACACAGGCCAGCAATAACCCCAGCCCCAGGGCAAGCACGCCAGCGCCCACGGCCATCATCAGCGTTAGCAACACGCCGCCCGGCTCGCCCTGAGCCATTCTTCCCCACAGCAAATAATCGAGGTTGTCCGTAATAACCGAAATGTTAGCGATCATGCTGTACCTCCGGTTTACGTAACCCGCGTTTCCCCGGCGCAAAGAGTGTAAATAGCCCGCTCATCGCCAGTCCCAGCAGCAGATAAAGCACCGTGCCTGCGGCAAAAGCGCCCAACGCATGGGCGTTGTAGCTTTCGATACGGCGCACCTGGCTGGTGAGCTCGGCAAAGCCGATGCCCGTGGCCAGCGAGGAGAGCTTCATCAGGTTGAGATATTGCCCGACCACCGGCTGCCAGGCGTTAACCACGCCCTGGGGCAGCAGCACGGTGCGAAAAAGCTGCCACTCAGAGAAGCCCTGAGAAAGTGCAGCTTCGATTTGCCCCTTCGGTACCGCCTGCAACCCGCTGCGGATCTCCTCCACCAAAAATGCCGAGGTGAAAACCCCTAGCCCCCACGCCGCGCAGAGAAACTCCGGCGTCAGCCACCAGATGCCGCCGGGCAGCTGGGACCAGCTGTGATCGTCATTAATAAAGCCGCGCCAGCTCTGCGGCAGCGCGTTCCACGCCGCGAAATACCAGAAAAGCAGCTGTACCAGCAAAGGCGTATTGCGAAAAATGGAGATCCAGCTTGCCGTGAAATAGCGTCCCGCCCGGCCACCGGCGAGCCGAAGCCCCAGCAACAACACGGCAAACAACGTCGCAATGATTATCCCGGCTAACGTCACCCACGCGGTGGTCAGCAAACCGGAGATCAGCCAGGCTCGCGGTGCTCCACTTAACACCCCCGCCCAGTCAAAGTAGCTGTTCATGATTCGGCCCCGGCATGTAGCGGGTCGAGTACCTTTTGCAGGAAACGACGGGCGCGGGGATGCTGCGGCGAGCGGAAAAACTGCGCCGGGGCCGCCTGCTCGAGAATGGCTCCGCCGTCAATGAACACCACTCGGTCGGCGATTTCACGCGCGAACTGCATCTCATGCGTGACCACAATCATGGTAATGCCGCTGTGGGCGAGATCCTTCATCACCTGCAGAACTTCACCGATCATCTCCGGGTCGAGGGCCGAAGTCGGTTCGTCAAACAGGATAATTTGCGGCGATGACGCCAGCGCCCTGGCAATCGCCACGCGCTGCTGCTGCCCGCCTGAAAGCTGCGCCGGATAGTGCTGCGCTTTGTCTGCGAGGCCGACTCGGGCCAACAGCGCCAGAGCCTGCTCATGCGCCGCCTCACGCTTCCAGCCGTGAACGTGGGTTAGCGACAGCGTAATGTTCTGCTCAGCCGTCAGGTGGGCGTAAAGGTTAAACTGCTGAAACACAAACCCGATTCGGCTTCGCAGGCGGCGCAGCGTCCTGTTATTCAGCGCTCGGGTGGATTTGCCATCGATAAAGATATCGCCATCGCTGAGGGTTTCGAGCTGGTTGATGAGCCGTATCAGCGTCGATTTCCCCGAACCGGACGGGCCGCAAATCGCCACTACTTCTCCGGCCGCGATAGTCAGGTCTATCTCGCGCAAGACGGATGTTTCACCATAATTTTTACTCACTTTGCGAAATTCAACGCTGGCGGACTGCAGATGCAAAAAATCCGCAGCCGAAGCTGCGGACAAAAGAGGCGGTCGTTTAAACATATTATTTGGCTACAATTTTAAAGCTGCGCGGCTGCGGGGTTTTGCTGTCGGGGCCAAACCAGGCGCTGTAGATTTGCTCTGCCTGGCCACTTTGTTCCAGCTTCACCAGCTCGTCGTTAACCGCTTTTAAAAGGGCAGGTTCCCCTTTCTTCACGCCAACGCCAATCTCTTCCTTGCTCAGCAAGTCCGGCAGAATTTTAAACTTCGCCTTATCCGGCGCTTCGGCCAGCAGCCCGGCAAGAATAGTGCTGTCCTGAGTGATCGCCTGGACGTTACCGTTGCGCAGCGCGGTAAAAGCCAGCGGGATATCATCATAAGAAAGCACTCGAATTGACGGGAAGCGCTGCACCAGCGCCTGTTCTCCGGTGGTGCCTTTCACCGCACCCACGCGCCCTTTCGCGTAATCCTCAAGCTTATCCGGCCCGGAAGCCGGGACCAGGAACTGCTGCCCGGTCACAAAATAAGGGGTAGAGAAATCCACCACCTGGGCGCGTTCCGGCGTAATGGTGATATCCGCCACGATAAGGTCGACCTTACCGGACTGCAGGAGCGGAATACGGTTCGCCGGGTTGGTGGCCACCAACTCAAGCTTAACGCCCAGAGATTTAGCCAGTGCTTTCGCGAAATCAACGTCATAGCCCACGATATCGTGCGTTTTAGCATCTATAGAGCCAAAAGGTGGATTTGCGTCAAAAGTGGCCACTTTAACCACCCCCGCTTTTTGAATATCCGCCAGCTGGTCTGCGTGAACCGCGGTGGAGGCCAGGCCGGACAGGGCCAGAACCAAAGCAGAGAGCGTTAATTTACGTTGCGCTGTTGTGTGTGAAGTTGTGTGCGTTAAAGCCTTTACCTGTGCCATTGATTTTCCTTGTTATCCCGTCTGTGAGCGAGCTATGCCTTTACGCTCGCACAAGCGCCTTTCCCTCGCCAATGCTTAATCCTGCATTGCATATGCAGAAAACATATTAGTTAATTCTACGTTAAATCTTTTACTTATAGATTTAACAAATAATTGAGTTAAGTGATTATTTTAAAAATAAAAAATTGGCGATTTATGGCATAAATTTGTGACTCACCCGCTAGTTTTCAGATCTGGTGAAAAAGTTTCCCTTCTCCTGGGCCGATAAGCTTTTCAAATAATAGGAGAGGCAAAATGAAATCACTGGCTCACAATTTGTTGCTATTAATTTGCTGTTCGATTTTGATGTCCGCCCTGGTTACCGCCATTTCACTCTACGGCAGCCACCGAAGCGCCCAAAGCACCGAAAGCGGCCTGCTGGCAAAGGATTTGATGTCTGACATCAAGCCCGCACCGATTTACCTGATTGAACTGCGGCTGGTGCTTTCGCGCGTGGTGGAAGGCACGCTGAGCGTCGATCGGGCCGATGCCGAAATTAAGCGCCTCAGCGCGCAATGGCACCAGCGCGTTGATTACTGGAAGGCCGCCCTGCCACCTGAGCTGCAGCAGAATCTGCTCGGGGAACAATACCAGGCCGGGATGGCAATGATCAAAGATGCCAATGACCTGGTGGAGCTTATTCGTTCGGGCGCCCCGACCCCGCTGTTTGAAAAGCTGAAAGCGGCCGATAAAGACTTTTTCGCCCACCAAAAAGGCATTGAATCCTTCGTTAAAGCCTCCGCCGAGTATGCCGATAACGCGGTAGAAAAAGCCCAACACAGCAGCGTTAACTCCACGCAATGGCAGTTGATTGGTTCCGGTGCCGCCGTGTTGCTGCTGCTGGTTGTCGGCTGGTGGGTTCACCGCACGATTTTCCGCTCACTGGGTGGCGAGCCAAGTGAAGTGGCCGAGATTGCCAACGCCGTGGCCTGCGGAGATCTCACCCGAGAAGTGAAAGTGCGCGACGGCGACAGAAGCAGCGTCATGGCCGCGATGGAAACCATGTGCCAGCAGCTCACCATGGTCATCCATCTGGTGCACGAAAGCAGCAACCAGATATCCACCCGCTCCAGCGAGATTGCCAGCGGCAATATTGACCTTGCTTCTCGCACCGAAGAACAGGCCAGCGCGCTGGAGCAAACGGCGTCGTCGATGGAAGAGATGACCGCCACGGTGAAGCAAAACGCAGAGAATGCCCAAAGCGCCAGCCAGTTGGCCAATACCGCCTCGAGAAGCGCGGAACAGGGCGGCGCGGTAGTGGCCCAGGTCGTGGAAACCATGGACGGCATTTCAAGCTCCGCCAACAAAATCACCGATATCATCGGCGTTATCGACAGCATCGCCTTCCAGACCAACATCCTGGCGCTGAACGCGGCGGTAGAAGCCGCCAGAGCCGGTGACCAGGGGCGCGGTTTTGCGGTTGTTGCCGGCGAAGTGCGCAGCCTGGCCCAGCGCAGCGCCAGTGCGGCCAAAGAAATTAAAGAGTTAATTGAAGACTCGGTGAATCAGGTCGCCAGCGGCAGCAGACTGGTAAACGAAGCGGGCAAGACCATCAACACCGTGGTGCAGGACGTGAAGCGCGTCGCTGCGCTGATGGTGGAGATTACCCACGCCAGCGATGAGCAAAGCAGCGGCATTGAGCAGGTCAGCACGGCCATCAGCCAGATGGATGTCACCACCCAGCAAAACGCGGCGATGGTGAATCAGGCCTCCGAGGCGGCCGAATCGCTGCTGGCGCAGACCTATGAGCTGAATACCGCTGTGTCCCAGTTTAAGCTGGCTAGTCTGTAAAATCGTCCCCGCCCAGGGTGCTTAAATAACGCCCTGGCGTGGTGCCGAGCGCCTTTTTAAACATGGTAATAAACGCCGTGGTGGAGTCGTACCCCAGCGACTCCGCCACGTTTTGCACGGTCATCCCGCTTATCAAATACCGCAGCGCCACGATGAGCTGCATCTGCTGCCGCCAGCGCAGAAAACTCAGCCCCGTTTCTTTCCCCACCAGTCGGGCCAGATTACGCTCGCTCATCGCCATGTCGTCCGCCCACTGGGCCAGCGTTTTCTTCTCCTTCAGGTTTTTCGCCATGCTGTCCGCCATCGCACGTATTTTGGGGTGTGAGGAGATCGGTAGCTGGAGCTGTTCCACCGGCTGATTAGGCAGCTCATCAAACAGCACCTGCACCAGCCGTTGAATGGGCGCACATTCGAGATATTCATGGGGAACGTTGGACAGGCGCAGGATCAGTTCCCGCACCAGCGGCGAGATCTTCAGCGTGCAGCATTCCTGCGGCATGGCGACCGCCTCCGGTTCAATAAACAAAAAGCAGAGCCGCGCGTC
Organism: Cedecea sp. AS113; assembly: GCF_037152415.1. NCBI lineage: Bacteria > Pseudomonadati > Pseudomonadota > Gammaproteobacteria > Enterobacterales > Enterobacteriaceae > Cedecea > Cedecea sp. AS113. The sequence goes on along the minus strand of NZ_JBBCMI010000006.1, from coordinate 37,873 downwards.
CGCCGTCACCCGGTTGCTGTGTGGCATTTTCCCCGGCACCCAAACCGCATACTGCGGCGGCACCATCCACATCGAGTTGGTGACTTCGCTGGTGATACCGCCGTGGAGCGCCAGGATCAGCTGTCCTTTTCGATGGGTGTGGATGGGCTTTTCGTTATAGGTTTGCGCGGCGCGAATGCGAAACGCCAGCGCGGGCGTCGCGATGCTGTCCGGGTCAACCCCTTCGAGATCCAGGTCACGTTCCATAGCATGTCCGAATTTAGCGATAATCTGTCATTTTAGCTTGATTCGTAAAAAGGCAGAAGCGTGTATCTTTGTTTTACCGTTTTTCAGGACTCAGACACATGACTTCCACGACTTCAGCGAGCAAAAAGAGCCGCGCTCTGCTTCTGCTCGGCATTCTGATGATTGCCACCACCCTGCGCGTCACCTTTACCGGCGCGGCACCGCTGCTGGATATGGTGCGCGATGCACTTGCGCTGTCCACCGCGCAGATCGGGATTTTAACCACCCTGCCCCTGCTGGCCTTTGCGGTTGTTTCCCCGCTTGCCGCCGGGATCGCCCGCCGCTTTGGTACCGAGCGCAGCCTGTTTGGTGCGTTGCTGATCATTTGCGCCGGGATTGCTTTGCGCTCCGCCGGCCACGCCGCGCTGCTGTATATCGGCACGGCTATCATCGGCTGCGGGATCGCCATGGGCAACGTGCTGCTGCCCAGCCTGCTTAAGCGCGACTTCCCCGGCCAGGTCGCCAAACTCACCGGTGCTTACTCGCTCACGATGGGCGTGGCCGCCGCGCTGGGCTCGGTGATGGTGGTGCCGATTGCCCTGCACGGCTTCGGCTGGTCCGGCGCCATGCTGTCGCTGATGATCTTCCCGCTGCTGGCGCTGATTGTCTGGCTGCCGCAGCTTGGCAGCAGCACGGTAATGAATCTGTCCGGCAACCCGGCGCTGCACAGCCGCGGCATCTGGTCTTCGCCGCTGGCCTGGCAGGTCACCCTGTATCTGGGGATTAACTCGCTGGTCTATTACGTGATTATCGGCTGGCTGCCTTCCATTCTGATCAGCCACGGCTACAACGAAGCCGAGGCCGGGTCGATACACGGTATTTTGCAGCTCGCCACCGCCATTCCGGGATTGTTTGTCGGCCTGATCCTGAGCCGCCTGAAAGACCAGCGCGGAATTGCCGCTCTGATGGCGCTGCTGTGGTGTCTGGCGACACTCGGCCTGTGGCTGCTGCCGGCCTTCTCCATCTTCTGGGTGTCGCTCGGCGGCTTTGGCTCCGGCGCGGCGATGATTCTGGGGCTCTCTTTCATTGGGATGCGCACCGGTTCCGCACATCAGGCGGCGGCGCTGTCCGGCATGGCTCAGTGCGTAGGCTATCTTCTGGCCGCCTTCGGCCCGCCGGTGATGGGGAAGATTCATGACATTACCGGCAGCTGGGCGATCCCTTTATTAGGTTGCGCGCTACTTTCGGTCGTCATGGGCGTCTTTGGGGCTTATGCTGGACGCCAGAAAGAGATTGGCGCGGCGGAGAAAGCCGTGGCCTGAACAGACCCCCAAGGAGGATCGAATGGCATCATCGGCACCGCAGAACATTTTCGACGACCCGGTATTTTTTGAAAATTACCGTCAGTTACGGGAGCAGGACTCTGGCCTTAACGGGCTGCTGGAGATCCCCGAGCTTTACTCCCTGCTGCCCGCACTGGATGGCCTGAAGATCCTCGACCTGGGCTGCGGCTTTGGCGACTTTGCCCGCTTCGCCCGCGCCCACGGGGCGGCAAGCGTGACGGGTTTTGATATCTCGGAAAAGATGCTCGCCCAGGCGCGAGCCGCGACCCAGGACAGAAACATCAGCTACCACAATTTACCGCTGGAGCAATTCTCGCCGGAGGGTGAAACCTGGGACCTGGCGATTTCGTCGCTGGCGCTGCACTACCTCGAAGATTTCGCCCGCCTGAGCAACGCTATCTTTGCTGCGTTAAAACCCGGCGGGCAGTTTATCTTCTCCGTGGAACACCCGATGTGCACCGCCTTCCCGGTAGGCTGGCAACCCTATAAAGAAGAGGTTATCTGGCCGGTGAACCACTATCACCAGCAAGGCTTACGCCACACCAGCTGGTTCGTGGAGGATGTGCAAAAGTACCACCGCACCACGGAAACCTATGTCAATACCCTGCTCGACAGCGGCTTCGCCCTCACCCGAATGCTGGAAACCAAACCGACGGCAGAAACCCTGACACAGCATCCACGTCTGGCAAAAGAGATGCGCCGTCCGGCCTTTTTGATTCTTCGGGCGACTAAGCCTCGGTAAAGATAAGGTCTATGATGCGATTTAAGCAGGAGCCAGGGCATCGCTTTATATCCGACGGTGACTTCAACCGCATGTCGCTTCTGTTTTCTTACCCTCACCCTAACCCTCTCCCTGAAAGGGAGAGGGAATAGATAAAGCTATCTGGGAGCACTTTCCCCGACATATGTTTTCTCCCTCTCCCTTTGGGAGAGGGTCGGGGTGAGGGCTGTTACCCGCACCCCTAAACCCCGAATTTATCTCTCAGCGGCGGCCAGGAACGCCTCAACCAAAGGGGATGGTCTGCCTTTCAGCGCATTACGTTCGTGCTGGAACAGCGTTGCCACAAAGAACGGATGCCCCTGAAGTTCAACCGCACGAATCTGACCTTGCTTATCCCAGCCGGTCGGCTTCAGGGGTTCACCGGCAAGCGCGGTGGCAAACAGCTCCGCAATGCCGTAGTTGCAGTGGTAGCCCTCTTCAATTTCCGTCTTGCCATAGGCTCGCCCGGCGATGGAGTCTGCCAGCAGCGAGATGCTGTCTGAAACCTCCACCAGCGAGCAGCTCAGGCGGCCAATTACCAGTCGCCCCTCGCTCGCGGTTTCCGCATGGCCTGCATCTTCCCAGCCGAGCACGTTACGCGCATACTCCACCACCGCATACTGGAACCCGGCGCAGGTACCGAGGAAAGGCACGCCGTTTTCTCGCGCAAAGCGAACGGCAAGGTAAGCGGCATCTTCATTCAGATAAGGGCTGGAAGGTACGCACCAGATGGCGTCATAGCCCACCAGATCTTCAGGACTGGTCACTTCCAGCGAGGAGACCCAGTCATAATCCGCGCTGACGCCAAGCGCGGCGGCCGCATTATCTAACGCCTGAGGAATGGCCTGGTGTGCAATCACCGCCGGGTTATAATCGCCGACAAGCGCAATACGTAAAGTGGATTTCAACTGTGTGTCTGACATGCTTTGGTTGGCCTTATGTTTGAGGGAAGAGAACAACATAAGGAATGATAGAGTAGGCGTTTTGCTTTGCACTGGCAACCGCAAAAATTGGCAGTCTTTCACCGCTTTCCACCCGGACAAACAATGTAGTAACGTATCGGGTTCACTTCATCGAAGAAAAAAATGAAAGCAAAAATACTGGTTAGCGCCTGTCTGATGGGGTTTCAGGTCCGCTATGATGGTCGCGAAAAATCACAAACTGGCGCAGCCCTCGCCCGACTGCAGGCCGAAGGCCGCCTGGTTATCCACTGTCCTGAACTCGCCGCCGGGCTGCCAACACCTCGCCTCCCCGCAGAGCTTAGTGGAGGCAGCGGTGAAGCCGCTTTACTCGGACATGCCGCCATTCTGGAAAGCGACGGCGCAGACGTCACCGAACCTTATCTTCTTGCCGCCTGGCTCGCGCTTCAAACCGCCCGGGAGAATAACTGCCTGTTTGCTATTCTTACTGACGGCAGCCCGACCTGCGGCAGTCAGAAGATTTACGATGGCCACTTTGCAGGCAAAACAATCCCGGGTCAGGGCGTCGCGGCAGCACTGTTGCGCCAGCACGGCATCGAAGTCTTTGCGGACCATCAGGTCCCACTCTTGCTGAGCAGGCTTGAGGCCGTCGATAAGGAGAGAGCATGATCCGCTGTAAACGCGTCTATGAAGACCCGGCTGAAGATGATGGCTACCGCGTGCTGGTGGACAGACTGTGGCCAAGAGGAATGAAAAAAAGCGACCTGCACTACGATGAATGGCCGAAAGAACTGGCGCCCTCGAACGAGCTACGCCAAGCCTTTCACAGCGAAACTATCGACTTTGCCGCCTTCAGCAAGCTCTACAGGCAAGAGCTTAGGCAACATCAGGACGCAGCCCAGGCGCTTGCCCGACGCGGCGAACACGGCACGCTGACATTGCTGTATGGCGCAAAAAATACCGACCAGAACCATGCGCTGGTGCTGGCCGACTTTTTACGTCACTGCGGGGATCAATAGCTGAGGTGGAGCTCGTCTTCCTGTGGGGAAAAATCTTTGTCCAGCGGCATTAAATGCTCGGCACGCACGAAGGCATAGCCCTGGCGACCATCAAAGGCGATAACCTCGCCGGTCACCAGCCAAAGCGGATAGTTTGCCTCCGGCGGAAGCTGTGTTACCACGCCTGTCACCGGATTAACAAAGCGCTCCCCCGGCTGACACAGCCCGAACAGTTCTACCGCTTTACCAATATTCACCCGCCCAGCGGCAGTACGAGCGCCGATGATCATCGCCAGGCTGCCCGGTTTTAATTGAAACATTGCTCCTCCCCTCACTTTTTCGCCGCGAGATCAGAACATTCCTGGCGCAAAAAGTAAACGGCATGGCCACCCGTAACTAAGGTTTTTCTTAAATTATTTTGCGAGCCTGTCCGACAGCGCCGCCAGGAACAGCCTCAACGCGGCGGGCAGGTAGCTTCGGCTCCGATAGATACCGTAGATCCCCATCGATCGCGGCGGATAAGCTTCAAGCACTTTGACCAGCTCCCCGCTCTCGAACCGCGGCTTAGCATCCTGAACCGGCAGCATCGCAATCCCCACGCCGTCCGCGACCGCGTCCATCAGCACCACGGAGTCATTGGCACTGAAGTTGCCGCTTACCTCCACGTTCAGCGGCTCACCGTTTTCATCCACCATTTGCCAGATGTTGCGCAGGAAATAGCTATATTGCAGGCAATTCTGGTGCGCGAGATCGCCCGGCGTGCGCGGCATCCCCCTTTGCTCAATGTAGGACGGCGAGGCATAAAGCCGGGAGTCACATTCCCCCAGGCGGCGGGCGATAATATTGGGATCGAGATCGTTGGTGATGCGAATAGCCAGATCGATACGCTCCTCAATCATATTCACCGCCTGGCTGCTGACGTGCAGCTCCACCCTCACGTCCGGGTAGTCGCGCAGGAAGTCAGACAAGAAAGGCACAATGTAATACCGGGCGCCAAACTGGGAACAGGCCACCCGCAGAGTCCCCGAAGGCAAATCCTGCTGCTTCTGCGCCGCAATACTTTCCGCTACCTCGTTGAGCGCTCGGGTTTGCTGCAGCACCCGCTCACCGGTCGGCGTTAGCGTCAGTTTGCGGGAGGAGCGATGCAACAGCCGCTCTCCCGCCCAGTGCTCCATTTGCTCCAGATAGCGGCTCACCATCGGCCGGGACATATTTAACGCCCGCGCCGCGGCGCTCAGGCTGCCCAGTTCACAAATGCGGGTATAGACTTTTGCAGCAATGATTCTGTCCATTCTTTCGCCCATCTGTTCGATTTATGAAACTTATCTTACCTGAATAAGGCCATTACGATTCACAAAATGCAATTTACACTGTTTCTCATTCCCAAACGGGCCCATTGATTCAGTTAATCAGGATAGAAAAAGATGAAGACACAGACCCTGGCCGCGGCCACCCTTTTGTTCTCCACGGCAAGCTTTGCCGCCCCGCTGACGCTGGACGTCTACAACCCGCAGGACAAAGGCGTCTTCCCGGTCACCTCTACGCTGATCAGCGGCCCAACGGAAGCCACGTTGGTCGATGCCCAGTTCAGCGTTAAAGACGGCGAGGCGCTGGTGAAAATGATTCAACACAGCGGCAAAAAGCTGACCCGCGTGCTTATCACCGCCGGTGACCCGGATTATTACTTTGGCCTGGAGCCCATTGTTAAAGCGTACCCGCAGGTAAAAATTGAAGCCACGCCGCTGGTCGTCGACCATATCAACCAAACCAAAGCAGAGAAGCTCAAATACTGGGGCCCAATCCTGAAAGATGGCGCGCCAAAAGAAGTCTTCGTGCCGCAGGTGACGCACGAGACAACCTTCACCGTCGACGGTGAAAAAATTGAGCTGCGCCAGCCCGCTTCTCACGCTGCATATCTGTGGATCCCGGCCAACAAAACGATTCTTGGCGGCGTAGGTGTCAGCTCCGGTATTCACGTCTGGACCGCCGATTCCCAGACAAAAGCTGCCCGTCAGGAATGGCGCGATGTGCTGGATGAAATGGCGGCCCTGAAGCCAAAACGCGTGATCCCGGGCCACTACATTGGTGAAGTCAAACCAGGCGCGGCCCCGGTGGTCTTTACCGGCGACTATTTAGCCGACTTTGAGCTGGCGCTGAAGAAAGGCAAAAGCGCCCCGGTCATTGCGGAAATGAAGCAAAAATATCCGGGCCTGGCCGATGAAAGCTCGCTGGAGATGAGCGCCAAAGTGAATACCGGCGAAATGAAGTGGTGATTCGCTAAACGTAAAAAGGGAGCAAAAGCTCCCTTTACTACGATCAGCAAACTAAAAAGGGAGCCTGCGCTCCCTTTTTATTATTTGAAGTCGACCTTCATCAGCTCGGGAATAGAATAATCCCGGGTGGTTTCCACGCAACGGCTGATGTAATCCACAAAGCGCGGCGGCGGAGACATGCCTAAATCCAGCAGCTTCTCGTTAGAGAAACGCACGTTCAGCATAGAGAACTCCCCGTACAGACGCATCGCTCGCAGCATCAAGCGCTCATTGCACGGCCCGTAAATGGATTTGAAGCTTCTGCGGCTTTTCACCAGCTCGCTGTAATCCACCTGCTCGTAATTGGAGAAGATCGGCGTCTGGTTCAGCGCGCTGGACATCGCTTCATCGATGTCAGCAAAGCGGATGCTGCTCACGTCCCCGGCGGAGATGTGGTAGATCTTTTCTTTCAGCGAGTCGCTCTTCGCCAGCAGCAGCAGCGCTTCTGCGCAATAGTCCACCGGAATAACGTCGATTTTGTCATCCAGGGAGCACATAAATTTCCCGAGCATCAGCACCATGCGGAAGACCCAGAAGATGCTGCTGGACGGGCGGCAGCCCTGCTCGCTGTGGCCCACCACGATGGATGGACGAGCGATAACCAGCGGCAGCTGCGGGAACTGCTCGGACATCATGCGTTCGATGGTGGACTTAGACCAGGTGTACTGCACCAGGTGCTCTTCTTCCGGCTTGCTCGACATGCTTTCCGTGACCAGCGTGCCCGCATCCGGTACACAGGACATTGCGGTGCCGACGTGCAGGAAACGCTGCAGGCCCTTCACCTGGGACATGCGGCGAGCAAACTGCAGCGTGCCTTCCACGTTAACTTTCCAGATCAGCGCATTCTCGCCAAACGACGCCACCGCGGCGCAGTTAATAACGTGCGTGACGCTGGACAGTCTTTCATCATCCAGAAAATGTTCAGGCTCGGCTAAGTCACCCAGCAATATATTTTCCGGGTTAATTTGTGCCAGCTGTGCTTCAGTACAGCCAAAATTAGCAAGGTTATTTCTGATTCTGGCCACGCCCTCCTGAGGAGAGTTCGCTCGTACCAATAGTAATACGGTATTGAAAGAAGATTCAGAGAGGGATCGGGCTAAAACCGCGCCGCCCAGGAAACCTGTCGCACCGGTAATCAAAAGTTGACTCATTATTATAACCTCAGGAGTGAAAACACGAGCATAGTAAAATGGCAAAAATAAACGTTTCCTCAATAAAGCGGATTACCTTTACATAATGCCCAGTACTTTCGTGTAACGGTTTGTACATCCTTGTTTTAAAAGAAAAATAAAAATAAAAAATTAATTTCAGGCGCAATTATTTTGACTATTTATTGATGTCGGTAATATTAAGAAAACCTTAATAAACGATAAACAGAACCGTTATTTCTGGGTAATCAGGAACTCTTTTTAATTTACAGGAAATAAAAAGCCCACAACAGTGGGCTGGAGGTGAGTTGCCAAAGCAGTCATTTTTTCTCGGGCGCAGGCGTCGCAGCAATGGCCCAACAGGTCAATCCCGGGTCTGAACCCAGAACGCGTGAATCAGGCCGGGGAAGTAGCCCAGCAGGGTGAGGATGATATTGAGGATGAAGGCCCAGCCAAAACCTTTGCCGATAAGCACACCCAACGGTGGCAGGATAATTGTGAAAACAACGCGCCAAAACCCCATATAAACTCCTGATAAATTAGATTAGTCCATACTAAAAAAACACCTTGCCCTTAAAGCGTAGACGAATCTCAGAGGTTTGTTCAGAGTGATAATTCTGGAAAATTTAGTTTCATAACTCAATGTTGAAAAAAATATCATGCGGCACTTGCCAACCATAACAACTCAGGATAATTTCTTGCCTTCGGTAGCTCGATGAACCCTCATTCCGCTATCGAAATATGCCTATATTTCTCCTCCACTGGAGGGGCCGGAACCACTCAAAAAACGATCCGGTCGATCACCAATTATATTAATGATGATAGCCTTATGGTGACCCGGCGTTTGCCGGGTTTTTTCGATTATATTCCTGCGAATAATGCAATCAATGCCAATGCCGCAGGCGCTGCCTGCACGTAAAGTATTTTTTTACTGGCTGTTAAACCACCAAATAAACCAGCAACCAGAACGCAAATAAGGAAAAACAGTTTAAATTCATAGCCGCTGCTCGCCGCTAGAAGTCCATAAAGCAATCCCGCTGCTAAAAAACCGTTGTACAACCCCTGATTGGCCGCCAAAGTTTTCGACTGTTGAGCAAACTCAGAAGACAACCCAAAAGCCTTTCGCCCCGCCGGTTTATCCCAAAGCACCATTTCCAGCACCAGAATATAAAGGTGAATCACGGCCACCAGGCCGATAAGAATATTGGCAATCATAGGCAATTCCTGAAAGGGTTATTTTGTCGCCAGGCACCGGCTACACTTCATAGCCCAGCGCCTCGAACACGTGTTCCATCGCTTCGCTGGTCAGCGGGGAACGTTTGATTTTATGGTTAGCCAGCATGGTTCTGACCACCCCGGCAATCACGATATGTTTAGGTTCCTGCCCAAGATCGCCCATCTCCAGCACCACCTTACCCACCACGCGGCACATCTCCTGGTACAGCGCTTCATCTTTTGCTTTTTTATCCATCTCGCCTCCGGCTTATCTGTTTGATCTTACAGTAGCATTTAACGCCATCGACGACTAAAAATAGCAAAACAATTTTTACGCTTTTTGGAACAGTTCACGTTACAGGCTCCCTTCCTGTGGGATGCGTTCCACCAGCATAAACTCTTCAAAAATTAAGGGCATCTCTTCAGAAAACTCACCAGTTCTTTCAAAAAATATCTGATGCTCTCGCCGCCAGTACGAGAGGCTTAAGTCCCCTTCCCCCTCCTTACGGGCCTGCTCTGCACTGACCTGTGAAAATTTAAGAGTCGTTAAAGACCGCGTCTGGATAACACAAACCGGGTCACCGCTGCCGTTAAGAATAATGCTATATCCGCCGGGTACGGGAGCCTCTTCCCCATTATCATAGGCAGATGCCGCAGAACATGTCGCTGTTTTGCGGCCCTTCAAAACTAAATCCACCAGCTCGTCGGCCAGCTCAGGCGAATCGCCAAATGCCCATACCTGCGCATTGGGATATTTTTTCTGGTATTCAGTCAGTCGCGTAGACATGAAGTATTCTCCCTCTCCTTTTGGGATTGAAATACAGGCGAAGCTATCAGAATGGATCATCAACCCAGTGTTAGCTGCATTTTAAACAATATATTTAAAGGAATGGCCTGTCAGGGCATCATCGAAAAACGGGTGTGGACGGGGTAATTTACCAGAGCTGTGACGGAAAACAGGAGATATTTCTGTTTGATGATAAAGATGGGTTCACACAGTATCTTTTTTTCAGCGCATTGTCGGTAAGTGACTCAACGATGAGAGCCATCTGGCTCTCACTTTTTAAATTAACAGCGAGTTTAATCCCATTTAAACGTCACGCCAGCCCGGGCGGTACTGTTGCTGTTATCGCGATCGTATTTAGAATAAGGATCGGACAGCAGCTTTTGGTCACCTTTATCAAGCTTGCCGTACATATTTTGAGGTTTCTTTTCTTCGTTACTCACACACACATTCCCGTAGCAGCCCGGGTCTTGTTCCGCCTCGGTCCAGACGAGTTCCGAAGCAGGCTTGTTCGCGGCATAGGCGTGGGCGGTTAACAACATAGCGCAGATGATAAGCGTCTTATTCATAAACAATCCCTTTTATGATAATGATAATCAACTGCAATTTTAACATCTTCATGTCACTTGAAGACAATCAGTTTAAAACTGAAGATTATTAGCCAAAGCAGTATAAAAATAGCGTACTAATAGAGGGCCCTGAACACACGTTTACCCCAGGATCAGGACATCAACCGCCCTCTGCACCGCTACGTCATCCAGGCCACTGGCATACAGCTTATGTATCATGTCGGCTATCGACTCCCGCGATAGCGCCTCTTTACGCGCCAGCAGTTGCACGACAGCCGCCCCGATCACCTGCAACGTTTCAGGATGAAGCTCCTCGGAGACGTGCTTGTCCTTGTCCATACTCACTCCATAAATGAAATTCCCTGTCTTTCTAAACTAGCACAAGAGAACTCAGAAAAAACTGGGATCTTTTCCTAATCCCCCGCCCTTTTGCGACGTCGGCAAATAACTCATTGATACAACTCCGTAACATTTCGCGGATTTTTTATGTCTGAATTTTACAAGAGGAAAAATGCCCCCTAAATACTGGCCTGTTCAACAGGCCCGGTAGCGATTATCATTAATAAATATAGGGGCACGCCAGGGGAAAGTATGCTGCACTTTGATGTTTTTGGTAGACGTTTGGGCGTAAAGAAAGTCAGTGAACAATGGCTGCTTTATCGCGTTGATCCTAACGAGGGCAAATATTCCCGGATTTATGATGTGGTTATCCCGGGATGGCTAACGGAAGATGAACTCCCCGGCTGGCTCGGAGATATTTACCATGAAGCGGCGAGTGAAAAGCATCCGGATGTGCGGCGTACAGATAGCTGAAATTGGTCCAGGAAGGATACATTTAGCCGGAACACAAGCCGAAGAAAAAATTATATAAATACTCGCTTGTTTCCAGCCCAACATAACAGAAAAATAACATAATCCTTAAACTTCGGCTAAACAGCAATATTTCTAACTATTTGTCTTTGCCAAAGATGATTAACAACCTACTGGTAATGTGATTAAATAACACTCCGAGTTATGCATGCGGTTAAGGTCTTCAAATGAATTTTAAAATACATGACAAACTTATTGAGGAGGCAGAGTCAGCTCAAGGACTGCTTTACAGAATGATTACCGCTTATGTCTGCGGTGCGACAGCAATAATCCTGATTTTAACATTGACAATGGGTAGCGTCAGCAGACTTAACTTTTATTTCTTTATCAATGCTTGCACCATTTCCCTGCTAACATGGTTCATCAGAAAATCCTTTCATATTAAATCAGAAGAAAAATACATAGCGTCGTTCAGAATTGCGTTATTCCTTCTTTTAAACTCAAGCTTAGCCTCGCTGACTGGTGGAGTGGAAATTTTAGATCGCGATACGACCTCTTTAATAGCAGCAGTGCTTTATGCACCAGCCATGTTTATTATTGTTCTTTCCTTCAAGAGATTTATTAAGTATATTAATAATAATTATAAAGCTGCGATAGATCTTTCATTAACTGACGAACTTACAGGATTACCCAATAGAAGGCATCTTAATATGAAGCTAAGGGAGCTTGATGCTAAATATGGCACACTGTGTATTATCGACATTGATCACTTCAAAAAAATAAATGATTCTTACGGGCATGATTTTGGCGACATAACGCTTAAAAATATCGGCTTACAGCTGAGTCACTTCCTCTCAAAGGATATATTCATCTCACGATCAGGCGGCGAGGAATTTGCTGTAATTATTTTTAATAACATGGCTGCTGAAGCCGTTATCAATGAAATAAAAGACTCAGTTTCATGCAAAGATGGTAACGGAGAGACTATAACTCTCAGCATTGGTGCTGCCGTTAAACAGATGAACAGCTCTTCATCGTATGCTCTGGCCGCAGCGGATAAAGCATTATATAGGGCCAAGAGAAGCGGCAGAGATCGTATAGTTTATGCATAATGAGCCACAAGTCGCAGAAATTTTCTGGCAAACCATGAAAACGTTATCAAATAGTCGATCCGACAACAGTATTGAGAATACGCTGCAGCTATGAACGAGAAAGAGAGATTATGTGTTTAGAGGCTCATTGATTCCTGCGGCTTTTAAAGCTTAACTTATATGATTCAATTCCTGATGCATAAAATCAATCAGCGCTCTTATTTTACCGGGCAAATAGCGCCGATCGGAATAAAGAGCGAACAGCTGTAATGGAGCTGCCGAGTGTTCGAACTCAATTTCGATTAACCGGCCGTCGTCAATCCATGGCTGGCAGGCTTGCTTCGCCAGAATGGCAAACCCGACACCTGCTACCGCCGCTCGCCCTGCCATCTCTCCGCTGTTGACCCGATACTGACCTTTCACCTTGATAGTCTCGAATCCTCCCTTTTTATTGACGAACTGCCAGGGCGCGCCTTTCAGCGCACTGACCGTTGTAATACAGGGTAATTCTTCAAATTGCTGTATGCGATCGGGCGTACCATAGCGCTGAATGAGGGCCGGGGCAGCAACAACCGTACAAGGGATAGTCACCAGGTGGCGGGCAATATAGTCACTGTCATCCAGCTTGCCGCGGCTAACAATGATAGCTAAATCCAGATCGTCGCGCAGGGATTCCAACCCGGACAAATTTGTGACACAGCTGATTTCCAGGTCCGGGTGTCGGCAGGCGAAATCGGCAATAACAGACCCGAGCAATGCAGGCCCCAGTTCATTAGGAATACACAGGCGCAATGGGCCTTTGAGTTGCACTTGCCGCAAAGTTAATTCTGTCTCAGTTTGCTCGAGCGCCTCCACTAAGGGCTTCGCTCGGGTATAAAGCAAATGTCCCGCCTGAGTGAGTTTCATATGCCGGGTGCTGCGCTCAATGAGCTGCATATTCAGTTTGTCTTCTAACTGAGAGATACAGCGGCTCACGTTGGATGTCGGCATCTCAAGCACTTTTGATGCCCCAACAAAACTTTCTTTTTCAACCACGGCAATGAACACTTTCAGGGTATTAAAATCAAGCGCCGGACGCATCAACTATCCCATAAATGATAATAATAAGTGCCATTTTTACCACCTAATCACCAGTATTGATAGCCGTTAAACTCAGGCATCTTTCACTCACAGGTGCCTGCTATGCCACCGGTTACACAGACATTTAACGATACATCCCTTATGCGGATAGCGCTTATCATGGCTTTTATCCAGTTCACTAACGCGCTGGAATACATGATGTTCAACCCTGTTTTTGCTTTTATGGCTGCTGATTTCTCTGTTCCCGTCTCATTCTCCGGCTATGTTTCCGGGATGTATACGTTCGGGGCCGTCCTGTCGGGCATTATTGCCTTTTACTGGATCGGCCGTTTCAACAAGAAACGTTTTTTAATCGCCAATATGGCGCTGCTGGGCCTGCTGACGTTTTTGACTACGTTCACCGCCAGTTTTAACCTTCTGCTGGCATTGCGATTCTGTGCGGGCCAGGTGGGAGGGACGACAATGGGAGTGGGGATTAGCATATTGATCAATCACGCCCCGGCTAACTTGCGCGGAAAAATGCTGGCAACGGTGATTGCTTCATATTCGGTAGTAAGCATTGCAGGCATGCCCACGATATTATTTCTGTGTACTCATTATGGCTGGCATCCCGCTTTGTGGTTAATCAGTACCCTGTGTTTATTAGCCTTGCCACTTATTGTCTCCTTTATCCCTCGGGATCAGGTCTGCTGCGACACGCCCCCCGCTCTCCCTCTCGATAGAAATACTCTCCTGTTCGCTTCGGGTAATGCGCTGGTGCAGTTTAGCCCGATGCTGGTCATCCCGGTTCTGGTGCCATTAATGACCCGGCTGTTGGGTGCTTCACTGGAGCAGTTGTCCTGGCTGTTCTTCGCCGGAGGCATTGCCGGGTACCTGTCTAGCAAAATGACTGGCGCATTAACTTCTCGTTTTTCTGCTTCGAGTCTGGCTACTGGCGCAACCCTCATTTTTATACTGAGTTTGCTAATTCCCGCTCTGGGCTATCCGCATTCGGCGTTATTTATTATTTTATTTCTCGGGGCATCATACAGCCGCCTGGTTTCATCCTCGGCGCTTACCATTCAGTTTCCAGATAACGGGCAACGGGCGGGATTCGCATCCCTGCAGACATCAATCATGTATCTGATGACTACTGCCGCATTTTTCCTGTCAGCCTTTCTCTTACCCACTGATGAAATAGCGCCCCAGAATATTAATATGTTGCTGGTGCTATGTGCCATTTCCGCATCAGGGTTTCCAATTCTCGTTATTATTCTGCAAAAGAAACTGGCTAAACGGACGATTCAGGCTGAGCGCCTTATGAGTGATTAGATTAGCGGCTGATTGTTTGCGATGCGGACGGGCGTGAACCAGACGGACTCCGCAATGTGAAACGCGGGCGTTCCTTCTCTAGAATGAATGTCTGCGCCTCCACTCATCAACGACATCACCCAAATTTTTGGGCATGCCATTTCGTATCCATGCCATAAATTCACGATCAAACCGAAAATGCGGCCCACACTCACCGATCATGAAACGGCGAACGTTTTGTGTATTTTTGTAGTTTTTATCCACTACAGTCGAGCGTGTTAATACCGCACTGTGCCAGTCGATGTTGACTTATTTACTCCTGTAATAAGCAGCCGATAGTGGCGTTAAACTTAGCACATTGGCGCTTAAATGCTGCGCCAGAGATGCACCGGGCCTCGTAAGAGGCGTCAACATAATGAACATCCACGGCATCTCCATCTGTGGTGTCAGGTTTAACAAACCGACATTGCTCCCTGCCCGTTGTATCTAATACCGTGGTCTGGTCGCTGGATGTCATTTGACAGACAGAAATTGGCAATTTTATAATCGGCCCACTTTCACGTCTCTTTAGAGGTATTCGTCCAATGCGCAATTAATGCCCACCGTCATCTTTGACGGCCTTTATGCAGTTTCCCTCGGGGCTGTTTTGGTGCATTAATTTCAGGGTTATCGCATGACGAATTCTATTCTTACGCTCGATCGCGTTTCTTTTGTATTGCCTGATGGCAAACGCCTTTTCTCAGATCTCACTGAACAATTTGACCACCGACATACTGCTCTGGTCGGTAGAAATGGCGTGGGTAAAAGCCTGCTGGCTAAAATTCTTTCAGGCCAGGTGGCGCCGACTTCCGGCCAGTGTAGTTGCTCAGGTCGTGTCAGATATCTGGCGCAGCATCTGACACCGAACCATTATCATAGCGTGGCGATGCTTGCGGGAGTCGACAGCCAGTTAGCCGCGCTGGATCGCATTGAAGCAGGTAGCACCGATCCGGCTTATTTTGACCTTGTGGGTGATAATTGGGACCTTCGCCAGCGGCTGCAGGCGCAGTTAGAGTCCGCGGGATTGGGTTATCTTTCGCCGTGTTCAGCGGTCAATCAGCTGAGTGGCGGAGAAGCCATGCGGGTAGCACTGATCGGCGCGATGCTATCTGAGGCAGATTTTCTTATCCTTGATGAGCCTACCAACCATCTGGATGCCGCCAGCCGACTGACGCTGATGCGGCAGTTGCACCAATGGCCCCGTGGTCTTTTACTCATCAGTCATGACCGGACGTTGCTGCAGCAGATGGAGCGAATGGTCGAACTATCGTCACTCGGTTTACGCAGCTATGGCGGCAACTATGATTTTTACCAGCAAATGAAAGCGCAGGAGACTGCCTCCGCCACGCAAAACCTGGTGCGCCTCAAAACCGAGCGTAAGCGCGAAGAGCAGGCGCTGCGTGAACAACGCGAACGACTTGAAAAACGCGGATCCCGGGGTACCCGGCAGGGTAAGAATGCGAATCAGGCAAAAATATTGCTGGGCCGTCAAAAAGGCCGGAGTGAGACTTCAGCAGGAAAACGGATAAAGCAGCAAACCCAAGCGCGGGCGTTGCTCAGCCAGCAGGTGCAGCAAGCCATAAAGCAAATTGAGGTATCTACGCACATCGCCATGCACATCACCTCTACATTCGGGGCATTACCGCAGAAGGTCGCCACCCTTGACGAGGTCGTATTACCTTTTGTTCCTGCCTCTTTTCGCGAGATAACGCTGACCATTAACGGCGGGCAACGGATCGGTGTTGTCGGTTCCAACGGATGCGGTAAATCAACATTATTAAAAACTTTAGCGGGTCTGTTGCCGTCAGTGTCTGGTCATCGTGAGGTCTGGGCTAAAACCGCTTATCTTGACCAGCAGATGTCCATTTTGGATCGGCAAAAAACGGCACTTGAGCAACTTCTGGCGGTGAACTCTCAGGTGAGGGAATCCCAACTGCGTATGCAACTTGCCCAGCTTGGACTGGATGCATCTCGTGTGTCATTACCCTGCGGCGAACTTAGCGGCGGGGAACAACTTAAAGCTGCGCTGGCAATTCTAATTTATGCTGACTCGCCCGCAAGCTTTTTATTGCTCGATGAACCGAGTAATCATCTGGATATTGTATCCCTGCATACGCTGGAATCTTTTCTTAATCAGTATCAGGGCACCCTGATGGTGGTGTCACACGATGAGGTGTTTCTCAGCCAGATTGAGCTAACACACTGGCTGGTTGCGGGAGATAAGGGTTGGGAGTTATCCCCCTGTTAGCAGGTTGAATGATCTTATGGCTCATGCAATTTCAAACAGAATCTAGTGACATACCGATTTAGGCCGCATAAGCAAAGTGAGCAATATCTACTTCTGGCACTTGGCAGACGAGCCAATGAAGCTGAAGGTCAGGTATGAGCGAGGAGCGGACGTTTACACCTCACGAACGAACTCAAATATAAAATTTTTCCAGTTATGCAGTGGCTATAAGGTATGTATTGACATGATATCTATGCCAAAATGAATTAAATTTAATCATTTACGGAGTATTGCAAATCATGGCTATTGTGTTTATTCCTGCCCTTGTTGTGCTGCTTGAAGCCAAAGAGAAGGACTTCGGACGAGAATTGACACGAGAGGATGTTGAGTCAATCCGTGATGATGCTACTGCTATTGAGTTACCTGCTGAGATTGCCAAGGACATGATCGAAAGCCGAGGCTATCCCGATATTGATGCACAAAATGCCTGGGATGAGTGGTTACTATATAAAAAGACCATAAACTCTTAAGAGCATTGATGTGCTTCGAACAGAACTTCTCTAAATCGATCAACTATTCGGTAAAGGAATATTATGATTTTTGGTGATCCCTATCGCTTTGCAATCTGGATTGAATACGTTCCGCAGTGGGGCGATTCTATAAAGAATGGTTTTTTTTATTTCTTTTTGAACGGGAGTATGTATCCTAATGATATCCGCACATCGACCTTATTCGTTGATTATGATGATGTTATTGATTCTGAAAATGCTCTTATAGCTATGCCATGTGATGATGAAATATTTAATGCATCTACGGATAAAGCTTTTGAATATCTGTATAAAATGGCTTACCCACAGCCCACGTCAGAGGATGAATATCCTGATGGAATTTGTAAGTTCAATGCTTCACCCACGATCATTTTAGAATCTGGAGCATGTTTTTTTGCCGTTTCGAACAAAAATTTCGTTAGAATCTTAGGTGGTAAGGTATCTGAATTAGTCTCACATGGTGAGAGACGCGTTTGGCAAGATATAAAGTACCCTGTTATAGAAGATATAACTATAGAAAAAATCGAAATTAATAAAATAATTTCAAGCTTTAAGGAATATACCACTTCTTTATTACAAATAGATCGTTAATGACATTCAAGGGCTAGGAATTTTGCATTTAAACCACTTATATCCTCATCTGAGAAAATCACAGCGAGGGTGTTTGTAACGCCCAGTATTCAGCTTAAATATGCGCGAAATTCCTCTACTCAATGGGCACAAACCATGTTGCAAACTTCCGCTTCTAGGCACAAAGCGGACGTGAATCCTTCACGCTATAAAACCACAGTAAATATATTGCTCTCAGCTGAGGTAAATCACTCTCCCGGCGCACTCACCGTCCTTGAAATCCATAATAACCAGGGCGGCACGATCCTCTGGCGCCTGAGCAATAAGTTCACCTATTGCATTCCATACGGCGCTTTTCCCGACTGGCTTCCAACCGCCTGAGGTGCCGCAGTAATTGGCCATTAGCGTAGGCATTGCGTAATATTTGGCGTAGCTTTTAAGCACATCGGTATCTTTCTCATAGCCGCCTGCGCTCAAAACTGAATTAATATAAATATTAGCGCCCATCTGCACCGTTTGTTCTACATGCCTCGGCTGCCCGGCGTCTGCACATATAGCCACGCCGACGTTAAACGTGCGGGCCGTAATAACACACGCCGCTGTGCCGGATGAAAAGTAATCAGACTCTCCGGGGTGAAGATACATTTTTCGATAATAAGAAATTGGCTGCCCGGCAGAAATGACACATGCGCCAATAGCCGGTTTATTATCCTGCACATACAAAGGTGCCCCCGCCACAATGGTCATCTCATGGCGGTCGGCCAATGCCTGAAGCGGCTGGAGGCAGGACTCATCGATGAGAGCCAATTTTTCAGCTAGCCCAGGCTCATAACCCGTTAAAGAAAGCTCCGGAAAAATGATCAGGTTTACATCTGCCGAGGCGGCCAAAGTAATCAGCAATTCGTGACAGCGCATATTCTCTTCAATATTGCCGCGAACCGGAGCAAACTGTCCCGCGGCAATGCTTAACCTTTCCCGAATACCGTTCATACTTATCCCCGCAATTTTTTTACAATCATCGGCTAAAATCTTAAAACAAACACCTTGCCTCATATTCAGGCAGCCCCAAGGTTCTTTTGGCGCAGGGCTTGTAACCATCATCCAAAACCGAACAATAAAAAACGGGAACCCTAAGGTTCCCGTTGTCACATAACCAGCAGAGCTGATTACATGTGTTTAATGATAGCGTCGCCAAACTCTGAACATTTCAGCAGCTTAGCGCCATCCATCAGACGCTCGAAGTCATAAGTTACGGTCTTAGCTTCGATAGCGCCTTCCATCCCTTTAACTATCAGGTCAGCCGCTTCGAACCATTCCATATGACGCAGCATCATTTCTGCGGACAGAATGATGGAGCCTGGGTTCACTTTGTCCTGGCCTGCGTACTTAGGTGCGGTACCGTGGGTCGCTTCGAACAGCGCGCAGTCGTCACCGATGTTTGCGCCCGGGGCGATACCGATGCCGCCAACCTGTGCCGCCAGGGCATCAGAAATGTAGTCCCCGTTCAGGTTCATACAGGCGATCACGTCGTATTCTGCAGGACGCAGCAGGATCTGCTGCAGGAACGCATCGGCGATCACGTCTTTTACAACGATCTCTTTGCCGGTATTCGGGTTCTTGATTTTCACCCACGGGCCGCCGTCGATCAGCTCGCCGCCGAACTCTTCGCGAGCCAGCTGGTAGCCCCAGTCTTTGAACGCGCCTTCGGTGAACTTCATGATGTTGCCTTTGTGCACCAGGGTCACGGAATCACGGTCGTTGGTGATCGCGTATTCGATGGCTGCACGTACCAGGCGTTTGGTGCCTTCTTCGGAGCAAGGCTTGATGCCGATCCCGCAGTGCTCAGGGAAGCGAATTTTCTTCACGCCCATTTCGTCACGCAGGAACTTGATAACTTTGTCCGCTTCAGCGCTGTCCGCTTTCCACTCGATACCCGCATAGATATCTTCGGAGTTCTCACGGAAGATAACCATGTCGGTCAGCTCAGGCTGTTTCACCGGGCTTGGGGTACCCTGGTAGTAGCGTACCGGGCGCAGGCAAACGTACAGGTCCAGCTGCTGACGCAGGGCAACGTTCAGGGAGCGAATACCGCCGCCGACTGGGGTAGTCAGTGGGCCTTTGATGGCCACGCGGTAGTCACGAATCAGGTCCAGAGTTTCTTCTGGCAGCCAGACGTCCTGGCCATAAACTTGGGTAGATTTTTCGCCGGTGTAGATTTCCATCCAGGAAATTTTCCGCTCGCCGTTGTAGGCTTTTGCCACGGCAGCATCCACCACTTTAATCATGGCAGGGGTCACGTCCACACCGATACCGTCCCCTTCAATGAACGGGATCACCGGGTTGTTTGGAACGTTGATTTTGCCATTTTGCAGGGTGATCTTTTTACCTTCCGCCGGAACGACTACTTTGCTTTCCATTCACCTCTCCTTCGAGCGCTTCTGGTTTTTTGTTAATGATTTGTAATTTGCGGGCTCATACTACTGCAATATCGGGCTCGCGCCAATCACTCATGTTTTCCGTTATAATGCGTCAATCCACCCGCGCTGAAAACACTATGAACAAAACTTCTTTTAGGAATCACCAAGTTAAACGATTCAGCAGCCCACAACCCGCCAGGCGCAAGAAGCCTGACGGTCCAAAGAAGCTGGTTATCTTCAATAAGCCCTACGATGTGCTGCCGCAGTTCACCGACGAAGCCGGGCGCAGCACGCTAAAGGATTACATTCCTTTACAAGGCATCTATGCCGCGGGGCGTCTCGACCGCGACAGCGAAGGGCTGCTGGTGCTCACCAATGACGGGGCGCTGCAGGCCAAACTGACCCAGCCAGGTAAACGCACCGGCAAAATCTATTACGTGCAGGTGGAAGGCGAGCCAACGGAAGAAGCGCTTAACGCCCTGCGCAACGGCGTCGAGTTGAACGACGGCCCCACATTGCCGGCAGGCGCCGAACTGGTTGCCGAGCCAGAATGGCTGTGGCCGCGTAACCCGCCGATTCGCGAACGTAAGGCGATCCCCACCAGTTGGCTAAAGATCACGCTTTATGAAGGCCGTAACCGCCAGGTTCGCCGCATGACGGCGCACGTGGGCCACCCTACCCTGCGCCTGATTCGCTACGCCATGGGCGACTACACGCTGGCAGGCCTGGCCAACGGCGAGTGGCGCGAAGTCCCTCCGGAGCAACCAAAATGAAAAAGATATTGCTGCTGAGCTTACTTATCGGCTCCGCCACCGCAGGCGCGGCAAGTTTTGACTGCGCCAAAGCCAATGCGCCAGATGAAAAAGCGATTTGTGCCCATCGGGCGCTGAATGATAAAGACGTCGAAATGGCCACCAAATATCAGTTCTTAAAAGGGCTGTTTGCCATGGGTGGCCAGGGCGCCATGCAGGATCAGCAGCAAGCGTGGCTCAAAGAGCGCCAACGCTGTGGGTCTGACACCACATGTCTGACCGCACAGTACAACAAACGCCTCAGCGCACTGGATGCCATTTACGCCAAAATCGACAAACCGCTTTAACCCAGGAGAAGCGATGTTTAAACCCCACGTCACCGTGGCCTGCATTGTTCAGGCTGAAGGTCAGTTTTTAGTCGTCGAAGAAACCATTCACGGCAAAGCACTGTGGAACCAGCCCGCCGGGCACCTCGAAGCCGACGAAACGCTGCTTGAAGCCGCGAAGCGCGAGCTGTGGGAAGAAACAGGGATTACCGCCGAGCCGCAGAGCTTTATCCGCATGCACCAGTGGATCGCCCCGGACAACACGCCTTTCCTGCGCTTCCTGTTTGCTATCGATCTGGATAAGCAGCTGCCGACCACCCCGCACGACAGCGACATTGACCGCTGCCTGTGGCTCGATGCAGAAGCCATTCTCAATGCGGCAAATCTGCGCTCGCCGCTGGTGGCGGAAAGCATCCGCTGTTACCAGCAGGAGCCGCGTTATCCCCTGTCGGTGCTGGGGGCTTTTAACTGGCCGTTTACAGAGGGTGTCAAGTAGCGGCCTGCGTGATAGAATACGCCGCTTTGAAGTTCAATGTCGTGAGTCTCTCCATGTCTGATAACAGCCAGAAAAAAGTGATCGTCGGGATGTCCGGCGGCGTCGATTCCTCCGTTTCCGCTTACCTGCTGATGCAGCAGGGCTATAAGGTGGAAGGCCTGTTCATGAAGAACTGGGAAGAAGACGATGGCGAGGAGTACTGCACCGCAGCGGAAGATTTAGCCGATGCGCAGGCCGTTTGCGACAAGCTGGGCATTGAACTGCACACCGTTAATTTTGCCGCAGAGTACTGGGACAACGTGTTCGAACTGTTCCTCGAAGAGTACAAAGCCGGGCGCACGCCAAACCCAGATATCCTCTGCAACAAAGAGATCAAATTTAAAGCCTTCCTGGAATTTGCCGCCGAAGATTTAGGCGCCGACTACATTGCTACCGGCCACTACGTGCGCCGCGCTGACGTGAACGGTAAAAGCCAACTGCTGCGCGGCCTGGACGGCAACAAAGACCAGAGCTACTTCCTCTATACGCTGAGCCACGAACAGATTGCCCAAAGCCTGTTCCCGGTCGGCGAGCTGGAAAAGCCGGAAGTGCGCCGCATTGCTGAAGAGCTGGATCTGGTCACCGCGAAGAAAAAAGATTCCACCGGCATCTGTTTCATCGGCGAGCGCAAGTTCCGCGACTTCCTGGGCCGCTACCTGCCAGCCCAGCCGGGTAAAATTATTACCGTGGACGGCGAAACCGTAGGCGAGCATCAGGGGCTGATGTATCACACCCTCGGTCAGCGTAAAGGCCTCGGCATCGGCGGCACCAAAGAAGGGTCTGAAGATCCCTGGTACGTGGTCGATAAAGACGTCGCCAACAATATTCTTATCGTCGCGCAGGGTCACGATCACCCGCGTCTGATGTCGGTCGGGCTGATTGCCCAGCAGCTTCACTGGGTGGATCGCGAGCCGCTGACCGCGCCGCTGAGCTGCACGGTGAAAACTCGATACCGCCAGACGGATATCCCCTGCACGATTACGCCGCTGGACGCTGAGCGCATAGAAGTGCGTTTTGAAGAGCCGGTGGCTGCCGTCACCCCAGGCCAGTCCGCGGTGTTCTACCTCGGCGAAGTGTGCCTGGGCGGCGGCATTATCGAGCAGCGTTTGCCGCTCGTCAGTTAATTACACACAAGGACGCAGCCTGGTGGCTAAAAACTACTACGACATTACTCTCGCGCTGGCCGGCATTTGCCAGTCAGCCCGTCTGGTTCAGCAGTTGGCACATCAGGGTCATTGCGACAGCGACGCGCTCCACGTCTCGTTCAACAGCGTGATTGACCAGAACCCAGGCTCAACCCTGGATGTTTTTGGCGGCAGCGAAGCTAACCTTAAGCTCGGGCTTGAAACCCTGCTGGGCGTGCTAAACGCCAGCAGCCGCCAGGGGCTGAACGCCGAGCTGACACGTTATACGCTCAGCCTGATGGTACTGGAGCGAAAACTCCACGCCGCCAAAGGCGCGATGGACACGCTCGGCAGCAAAATTAATGGCCTGCAGCGCCAGCTGGAGCACTTTGATCTCGAGTCTGACACGCTACTGAGCGCCATGGCCGGGATCTACGTGGATGTCATCAGCCCGCTTGGCCCGCGTATTCAGGTCACAGGTTCCCCTGCCGTGCTGCAAAGCCCGCAGGTGCAAAGTAAAGTACGCGCGGCGCTGCTGGCCGGGATCCGTGCCGCCGTGCTGTGGCATCAGGTTGGCGGTGGCCGCCTGCAGTTAATGTTTTCTCGTCGTCGCCTGACCGATCAGGCCAAACAAATTCTTGCTCATTGTTAACCTCTCAGGAGTTGTTATGGAATTATCCTCACTGACCGCCGTTTCCCCCGTTGACGGGCGCTACGGCGACAAAGTCAGCGCTCTGCGCGCTATTTTCAGCGAATTCGGTCTGCTGAAATTCCGCGTACAGGTCGAAGTACGTTGGCTGCAAAAGCTGGCCGCGCACGCAGCGATCAAGGAAGTTCCTGCTTTTGATGCGGACGCAAACGGTTACCTTGATAAAATCGTCGCCGAGTTCAGCGAGGCTGACGCCGCGCGCATCAAAACCATCGAGCGCACCACCAACCACGACGTGAAAGCGGTGGAATACTTCCTGAAAGAGAAAGTGGAAGCGATCCCTGCCCTGCACGCGGTGTCCGAATTTATTCACTTCGCCTGTACTTCCGAAGACATCAACAACCTGTCCCACGCGCTGATGCTCGACACCGCGCGTAAAGACGTGGTCCTGCCGTACTGGCGTAAAATCATCGATGCGGTGAAAGATCTGGCGGTGCAGTACCGCGACATCCCGCTGCTGTCCCGTACCCACGGCCAGCCGGCGACCCCATCCACCATGGGGAAAGAGATGGCAAACGTCGCTTACCGCATGGAGCGCCAGTTCCGCCAGCTCGGCAACGTTGAAATCCTCGGCAAAATCAACGGCGCGGTCGGCAACTACAACGCCCACATCGCCGCTTACCCGGAAGTGGACTGGCACCAGTTCAGCGAAGAGTTCGTGACTTCTCTGGGCATTCAGTGGAACCCGTACACCACCCAGATCGAACCGCACGACTATATCGCCGAGTTGTTTGACTGCATCGCGCGCTTCAACACCATCCTGATCGACTTCGACCGCGACGTGTGGGGCTACATCGCCCTGAACCACTTCAAGCAGAAAACTATCGCCGGTGAAATTGGCTCCTCCACCATGCCGCACAAGGTGAACCCGATTGACTTCGAAAACTCCGAAGGCAACCTCGGCCTGTCCAACGCCATGCTGCAGCACCTGGCAAGCAAACTGCCGGTGTCCCGCTGGCAGCGTGACCTGACCGACTCCACCGTGCTGCGTAACCTGGGCGTGGGTATCGGCTATGCGTTGATCGCCTATCAGTCCACCCTGAAGGGCGTGAGCAAGCTGGAAGTGAACCGCGACCGCCTGCTGGACGAGCTGGATCACAACTGGGAAGTGCTGGCTGAGCCAATTCAGACCGTGATGCGCCGCTACGGCATCGAAAAGCCGTACGAGAAGCTGAAAGAGCTGACCCGCGGCAAACGCGTTGATGCCGAAGGCATGAAGCAGTTCATCGACAGCCTCGAGCTGCCGGAAGAAGAAAAAACTCGCCTGAAAGCCATGACGCCTGCCAACTATATTGGCCGCGCCATTACCATGGTTGACGAGCTGAAGTAATGAAAAAGGCCCTCTTCGGAGGGCTTTTTTGTTGCCTGCAGTTTGCCCCTCACCCCGGCCCTCTCCCCAGAGGGGCGAGGGGGAAAACAAATGACAAAGTTTATTTTGATCCCCTCTCCCTCTGGGAGAGGGTTAGGGTGAGGGCCTCCAGCCGAATGGGATTGTTGACTCAGCGTTAATCTCCATAAGGGCATTGTTTATACGAGGTTTATTTCCTGTCATTAATAATTAGCGCTAAACTATCAATACTATGAATGGATTGAGGAAATACAATGCGCGTACTGGTCGTGGAAGATAATGCCCTGCTGCGTCATCACCTTAAGGTGCAGCTGCGTGAAGCTGGCCACCAGGTGGATGCGGCCGAGGATGCCAAAGAGGCAGACTATTTCCTGAATGAACATACCCCGGATATCGCAATTGTTGACTTAGGCCTGCCGGATGAAGACGGCATGAGCCTGATCCGCCGCTGGCGCAGCCATGACGTAACCATTCCCATCATGGTATTAACCGCCCGTGAAGGCTGGCAGGACAAAGTTGAAGTTCTGGGCGCCGGGGCCGATGACTACGTCACTAAACCTTTCCATCTGGAAGAAGTGGTCGCCCGTATGCAGGCGCTGATGCGCCGTAACAGCGGTCTGGCTTCGCAGGTGATTTCCCTGCCGCCGTTCCAGGTCGATTTGTCCCGCCGCGAGCTGTCGATTAACGACAACCTGATCAAGCTCACCGCGTTTGAATACACCATCATGGAAACCATCATCCGCAACGCCGGGAAGGTGGTCAGCAAAGACTCGCTGATGCTGCAGCTCTACCCGGACGCCGAGCTGCGCGAAAGCCACACTATTGACGTGCTGATGGGCCGTTTACGTAAAAAAATTCAGGCTGAATACCCGCAGGAAGTGATCACCACCGTGCGCGGGCAGGGCTACAGGTTCGATCTCCACTAAATGCTGAACATTTTTCGCCATATCCTGCCGCTGTCGCTGCGGGTTCGTTTCTTACTGGCTACCGCCGCGGTTGTGATGGTGCTGTCCCTGGCTTACGGCCTGGTGGCGCTGGTGGGCTACAGCGTTAGCTTTGATAAAACCACCTTCCGCCTGCTGCGCGGGGAAAGTAACCTGTTCTATACGCTGTCCAGCTGGAAGGACGGCAAGCTGCAGGTGGACTTGCCCGACAACATCAGTATCCAAAGCCCGACTATGGCGCTGATTTACGACGAGCACGGCAAACTGCTGTGGATGCAGCGCAACGTCCCGGACGTGGTGCAACAGATCCAGAAAGAGTGGCTGACCGGCAACGGCTTCCACGAGCTGGAGGCCGACTACGCAACGAGTAGCGCCCTGCTGGACAACGACAAAGATCGCCTGGCCCAGTTGAAAGACATGCACGATGACGAAAGCGACGACGGCTACGAGATGACCCACTCGGTGGCGGTCAACCTCTACCCGGCGACGGCGCGCATGCCGGCGTTGACCGTGGTCGTGGTGGACACCATTCCTATCGAGCTGAAGCGCTCGTACATGGTGTGGAGCTGGTTTATTTACGTCCTGCTGGCCAACCTTCTGCTGGTAGTGCCACTGCTGTGGCTTGCCGCGTGGTGGAGCCTGCGCCCGATTCAGGAACTCGCTCAGGAAGTGCGCGAGCTCGAAAAACACGACCGCGACAGCCTCAACCCGGAAACAACCCGCGAGCTGACAAGCCTGGTGCGTAACCTTAACCAGCTGCTGCGCACCGAGCGCGATCGCCACGACAAGTACCGCACCACGCTGACGGACTTAACGCACAGCCTGAAAACGCCGCTCGCCGTGCTGCAGTCGACCCTACGGTCGCTGCGCACCGACAAGATGAACGTCGAGCAGGCCGAACCGGTGATGCTGGAGCAGATCAGCCGCATCTCTCAGCAGATCGGCTACTACCTGCATCGCGCCAGCATGCGCGGCAACAGCGCCCTGCTTAGTCGGGAACTGCATTCCGTTGCCCCGCTGCTGGACAACCTGTGCTCGGCGCTGAACAAGGTTTACCAGCGCAAAGGGGTGAACATCACGCTGGACGTTTCGCCGGAAATCACCTTTATCGGCGAGCAAAATGACTTTATGGAAGTGATGGGCAACCTGCTGGATAACGCCTGCAAATACTGCCTGGAGTTTGTGGAAGTGACCGCCCGCCAGACCGACGACGCGCTGCACCTGATCGTGGAAGACGACGGCCCCGGCATTCCGAAAAGCAAACGTGCGATGGTCTTCGATCGCGGCCAACGGGCCGATACGCTGAGGCCTGGCCAGGGCGTCGGGCTGTCGGTTGCCCGAGAAATTGTCGAGCAGTACAACGGCGAGATCCAGACCAGTGCCAGTATTCTGGGCGGCGCGCGCATGGAAGTGATTTTTGCCCGCCAGCAGCCGGAACAGAATGAAGGGTGAAATAGTCCCGTAACCCGGCTCGCCATCCGTTATAATCCGTGTCAGGCTCCTCCATCTGCAGGAAGACAATAATATGGATTATCACCTGGATTTAAACTGGCCCGACTTTATTGCACGCTACTGGCAAAAACGCCCTGTGGTGCTGAAGCGCGGCTTTAAAAACTTCATCGACCCTATTTCACCGGATGAGCTGGCCGGTCTGGCCATGGAAAGCGAGGTGGACAGCCGCCTCGTGAGCCACCAGGGCGGCAAATGGCAGGTCAGCCATGGCCCGTTCCAGAGCTACGATCACCTCGGCGAGAACAACTGGTCGCTGCTGGTGCAGGCCGTGAACAACTGGCATGAACCTTCCAGCGCCCTGATGCGCCCCTTCCGCGCCCTGCCCGACTGGCGCATTGACGACCTGATGATCTCCTTCTCTGTGCCAGGCGGCGGCGTAGGCCCGCACCTGGATCAGTACGACGTGTTTATTATTCAGGGCGTGGGCCGCCGCCGCTGGCGCGTGGGCGAAAAAGTCGCCATGAAACAGCACTGCCCGCACCCGGACCTGCTCCAGGTTGAGCCGTTCGACGCCATCATCGACGAAGAGATGGAGCCGGGCGACATTCTGTATATTCCGCCGGGTTTCCCGCACGAAGGCTACTCGCTGGAAAATGCGCTGAACTACTCCGTCGGCTTCCGCGCCCCAAGCGGCCGCGAGCTGATCAGCGGCTTTGCCGACTACGTGCTGCAGCGCGAGCTGGGCGGGTTACGCTATACCGACCCGGACGTGCCTGAGCGCCAGCACCCGGCAGATATTCTGCCGCAGGAGATCGACAAGCTGCGCGAGATGATGCTGGACATCGTTAACCAGCCGGAGACCTTCCACAGCTGGTTTGGCGAGTTTATTACCCAGTCCCGCCACGAGCTGGACGTTGCGCCACCGGAGCCGCCTTATCAGCCGGATGAGATCTACGACGCACTGCAGCAGGGTGACAAGCTGGTGCGCCTGGGTGGCCTGCGAGTGCTCCGCGTGGCCGGAGAGGTGTACGTGAACGGCGAGAAGCTCGACAGCCCGCACCGCCCGGCGGTGGAAGCGCTGGCCAGCCACATTAAGCTGGACGCGGAGAAGTTTGGCGATGCGCTGGAAGATCCTTCCTTCCTCGCCACGTTAGCCGCCCTGGTGAACAGCGGCTACTGGTTCTTCGAAGACTAAAACCCTGCCCCGCCTTTGCCGTTTATCGCGGTGAAGGCGGGATATTCCTGCCAACAACGTAATTGTCACGCCGCATCCAGCCGCCAGCCCTGCAACAGCTGCACATTCACGCTCTGCCGCACCGCCAGCGGCGCAGAATGAAACGCGCTCAGCGCCTGCCCGTCCTGCAAACGCAGCTCCAGCAGATAGCGTTCTCCCTGATAAATACAGCTTTCGACGCTGGCGACCGGCCCGCTGCCTGCGATCTGCACATGCTCCGGGCGCACCAGAACCGGCACGGTTTTATCGCGCCCCGGCTGATCCAGGCCGCCATGCAATGCCGCGAGATCCAGACTTTGTAAGCCCGGCGAAACGGCGAGGGACAGCACGCTGCCCTGGCCGATAAACCCGGCCACCCAGCTATTCTGCGGCTGCTGATAAAGCTGCTGCGGAGTGCCCCACTGCATCAGTTCGCCCTGATGCATCACCGCGATATGGCTGGCGAGCGCCATCGCCTCCGCCTGGTCGTGCGTGACGTAGACAAATGTCGCCCCCGTGCGGCGGTGAAACTCGCGAAAAGTCTGCTCCATGGTGGCGCGAAGATGGCGGTCGAGGTTCGCCAGCGGTTCATCGAGCAGAACCACTCGCGGCTCCGAGACCAGGCAACGTGCCAGCGCCACCCGCTGCCGCTGCCCGCCGCTGAGTTCCTGAGGCGAGCGCCCGAAATAGGCCCCAAGCTCCACGACTTCCAGCGCCTCCATCACGCGTTTCTGCCTGGCCGCGCCGTTTACCTGGCGCAGCTTCAGCGGATAGCCAACGTTCTCGCCCACGGTCATGTGCGGCCACAGGGCGTAGGACTGAAACACCATGCCCATGTCGCGCTGTTCCGGCGGAACATGGGTGCCGCTGTCGGCCAGCAGCTTATCACCCAGCCACAGGCGGCCGCCGCTCAGCGACTCCAGCCCGGCCACAATCCGCAGCGTGGTGGTTTTGCCGCAGCCGCTCGGTCCCAGCAGGGCGGTAAACGCCCCGGACGGGATCGTCAGGCTGAGATCCTTCACCACAGCCTGTTCGCCAAAGAATTTGTTGAGCTTGTCCAGCCTTAGCTCTGCCATGGAATCACTCCTTTCGGTAAATAACGGCCCAGCGCGCCGAGCAACAGCATCACCACGGCGACCAGCCCCACCACCAGCACGGAAATCGCCGAGGCCATCACCTTGTCGCCGCTTTCGTCGAGGTTAAACACCACCACGCCGAGGGTTTCTTTCCCGGCGCTCCAGAGCAGCGCGGAGACAGTCAGCTCGTTCACCGCCGTGAGAAATACCAGCAGTGCACCGGCAAAAGCCGCCGGAGCCAGCAGCGGCAGCACGATATGGCGTAACCGTTGGGAGGCGTCCGCTCCCGCCAAACTCGCGGCCTCTTCCATCGCCGGATCCAGCTGCAGCATGCTGGTGTGAACCGGCTTCAGGCAGACGGTAAGAAACCGGGCCAGGTAGGCGAAGAAGATAATCGTCAACGTGCCGCTGAGACTGACGTTCAGCAGCGGCAGCGGGCGCGCAAACAGCAGAATGCAGGCGATGGCCAGCACCACGCCGGGCAGCGTGTAGGGAATGTCGATCAGGCTGTGCAGCCAGCGCAAAGGCCGACTGGGGCGACGCACCAGCAGCCAGGCCAGCGGCAGGCTCAGCGCCATCAGCAGCGCGGCGGCACTGACGGAGAGCAGCAGGCTGTTGCTCAGCGCCCGCCAGGTGGCGCTTTGCTCATCAAAAATGCCAGTCCATGCGGCAAACGTCAGCGTGTCGCCGTTGAGCGGCACGCCCAGGGTTGGCACCAGCGAGGTGGCGATCAGCGCCAGCAGCGGGGCCACCAGCATCCCGCCCAGCACGAGCGCGAGCAGGATCTCCACCGCAAGCCGCCCTTTCCCTGTCGCAATACTTGCCGCCCGCCCGGCCATGCCGATCAGCGGCAAAGCGTAACGCCGCTGCATGATGCCCTGAAGCGTGACAATAGCGACGGCCAGCACGCCCATCAGCACCGAGAGCGAGGCCACCTCGTTCAGCATCGACGGGCCAAAGCTGGAGAGCGTCTGGTAGATGTACACGGGCAACACGAAATAAGAGATGGGAATACCGAGCATCGCCGGGATGCCGAAGTTGCCGAGGGCGGACACAAAGGCCAGCGCCACCCCGGCCCACAGCGCGGGTCGGCACAGCGGCAGAATAATGTCGATGAAAACGCGCCAAAGAGAAGCGCCGTTCAGCCTCGCCGCCTCAATCTGTTCCTGCGGCAAACTTTGCAGCTGGGTGCGCAGGGTCAGGAACACCAGCGGCGCGTGCTGGATGCCGAGCAGGAAGGCGATGCCCTCCGCCGAATAAAGCGGATTGGGGCTGCCAAACCCCGGCGCCAGGCCGAGGCTGTTGAGCAGCACGCTGCCGGGGCCGAAAAGCTGCAGCCAGCTCAGGGCCGTGACCTGCGGCGGGATCATCATCGGCAGCATAAAGAGAAACGCCCAGGCCTGACGGCCCCGGATGTTCATCAGGCCGAGGCAAAAGGCAAACAGGCTGCCCAGCAGGAGGGAAAGCAGCGCCCCCAGGCCGCTGGTATAGACACTATTCCGTAGTGCGACCCAGGTGCTCGGGTTGCTGAGCACGCGGCCCAGGCTACTTTGGCCACCCAGCCGCCAGTCCACCAACGCGGAGACCAGCAGCTGCAGGCTTGGGAGCAGGCTTAAGAGCGCAATGACGACGACAAGCAGGCGCAGCAGCCCTTTCATCAGGCTGCCGTCGTTAGGGCGGGACAATGCCGGGCTAAGCATCGATTAGCGGCTACCGAACAGGTCGGCAAAGCGCTTTTTGTTGGCGTCGGTGTCCGCCAGCGCTTTGGCGGCATCAAACGGCATGATTTTGATGCTGTCGCGCGGCGGGAAGCCCTGCGGCACCGGCAGGCTGGCATCGGCCGGCAGGTAGCCCTGTTTCAGCACCAGCTCCTGCCCCGCTTTGGAGAGCACGAAGTCGATAAACGCTTTTGCCGCTTCGGGATTTTTAGCGCCCTTCATCATCGCCACCGGCTCGGTGACAATGCTCACGCCCTCGGTCGGGAAGGCAAACTCAATTGGCGCGCCTTTGGCTTTCTCACGGATCGCCATGTAATCGACCAGCACGCCGTAGGCTTTGCTGCCGGAGGCAATGGCGTTCATTACCGCGCCGTTGCCGCTCTGCGGCATCGCCCCGTTGGCCTTCAGTTTTTCGTAGTAATCCCAGCCCAGCGTCGGCGCGCCCATGATCGCGGCCTGGTGGATCTGCGCCGCGCCGGAGTAAAGCGGGCTTGGCAGCGTGGTCATGTTCTTCAGCTCGGGTTTGAGCAAATCGAGCCATGAAGTGGGCTTGACCGGGGCTTTGCTGTGGTAAGCAATGCCGGTGGTAATCAGTTTGGTGCCATAGTAATAACCATCTTTGTCATAGAGCTGGGCATCGAAGCGCGCCGCTTCCGGCGATTTGTAGGCCGCCAGCAGGTTTTGCTGCTTGAGGGATTCCATGGTCACGCTGTCGGCAATCAGCAGCACGTCCGGCGCTGCGCCTCCGGCCGCCATTTCCGCCTGTAAACGGGCGGTCAGCTTGCTGGTGCCGTCGCGGATCCATTTCACTTCGATGTCCGGGTTCGCTTTTTCGAAGGCGCTGACGGTGGTCTGCGCATCTTCATTGGGCTGGCTGGTGTAAAGCGTTAAGGTGGATTTTGCCAGAGCAGAAGCACTCATTGCCGCCAGCATCACCGTCAACAACACATGTTTTTTCATCATTTTATGTCCCTTTTTTCCGTTGCGACGATTAAACCAGCCGAATCTGACAAGAGTATGACCGGAAGCTGGCGAGCAGATCTTTCAGACTAGCAGGATAAGTAACCCCTCTGGCCTGCCGGTGATAAAAAATGGCAATCTGATTAGCGCCTGCCCATACTTGGGTGAACGTTAATAGGGACATTGAGCGCAATCCCATGAGCAAATCTCTGCATACTTTCCTCCTCTCCTGCCTGTTATTTGTCGGCCTGTGTCTGACGGCCCAAAGCAGCCTGGCGGCTCCGACTGAAGACCAGGATCCCAGCCTGAAAGAGATTGCCGGGCAGCTAAAGCAATACAAGACGCAGATAGACAACATTAAGCAGCAGGTTTCGCAGACCAATACCGACAACCGTCTAATCAAGCTGTTCGACACCACGCAAAAGCTGGGCGTGGAGGTGGATAGCCTGGCCGCGCTGCTGCAGCCGATGCACGACAAAGTGCAGGCTCAGCTGCAGGTGCTGGGGCCTGCCCCGGAGACCGCTGCGGGGAATGAAACCGCCAGCGTGTCCCGGCAGCGCAACGCGCTGAACAGCGACAAAAAGCAGATTGATGAGGCCATCAGCACCTCGCAAAGCCTGCAAACCAACATCCGGGCGCTCGGCATCCAGATAAACGATCTCCGCCGCACCTATTTTAAATCCCAGCTGGCGTCGAACAGCGGGAGCATGTTGAGCGCCACCTTCTGGCTGCAGGAAGCCGACACCCAGGCAGTGGATATCCAGCGCTTCAATGCCTTTGGCGAGCAGCTGCTGGAAACCTGGCAGACGGCGTGGGAACCCGAGTTGTTCTGGGGCACCTTCTGGCTGTTCGTGGCTGCCGCCGCGATAGTGTTGGCTGGCTGCTACCTGATTGAGCGGCTGCTGGTCTGGATCGCCATCACCTGGTTGCCGGATGGCCGCCTGCGCCGCAGCTTCAATACGCTGGCCAGCACGGTAGTGACCATGTTTACTTTTGCGCTGGCGCTTTCCATTGTGAAAAGCGCCTTTTCCCGGGGGGC
Organism: Cedecea sp. AS113; assembly: GCF_037152415.1. NCBI lineage: Bacteria > Pseudomonadati > Pseudomonadota > Gammaproteobacteria > Enterobacterales > Enterobacteriaceae > Cedecea > Cedecea sp. AS113. The sequence goes on along the minus strand of NZ_JBBCMI010000006.1, from coordinate 4,331 downwards.
AGAGTTCTCTCCTCAGGTGAGCGATTTTGTCGACGGCTTTGTGCAGCTGGCCGTGTTCTGCTCATTGATTTATGGCGCTGGCCGCGCGTTTCTTTCCCTGAACCGCCCTTCATGGCGGCTCGTACAACTCGACGACAGCGTGGCCGAAAGCGTGCGTTACTTTCCACCGCTGCTGGCCATTCTCGGCCTGCTCATTGGCTGCCTCGACCTGATTAATAATACGATTGGCGCCAGTCTCGGCACCACGATCCGCGCCAACGGGCTGATTTCTGCCGTTATGGCCAGCGTGCTGCTTGCCATGATGCTGCGCGTGCAGCACGCCCACCGGCGGCTGGAAAGAAACGGCGAGCCCGCCGAGAAGCGCTCCCGGATCGACGCCTTAGTCTGCCTGCTGGTCATGCTCGCTTCGCTGGCGATTCTGGCTTCGCTGCTGGTCGGCTACATCGCCTTCGCCCGCTACCTGACTTACCAGGTCATCTGGTTCGGCATGGTGCTGGTGGCGTTTTATTATCTGGTGACCTTTGCCACCGACTTTTTCACCGCCGTGTTTTCACCGCACACAGCCCCCGGCCAGGCGATGAAAAAGTCGCTGCGGTTTAAAGACCGGCACCTTGAGCAGCTGGCCGTGGTGTTTACCGCCTTCACCAAGTGCGCGCTGATACTCATGACCATCATCGCGCTGTTTAACGGCACCTTCGGCACCACCACGCCGAGCCTGCTTATCAGCAAGCTGGTGACGATTTTAAGCGGCGACGGGCTGAAGCAGTTGCACATCGTGCCCGGCAACCTGCTGAACGCCGTACTTTGCCTGGTGATTGGCCTGTACATTCTGCGCGTAACCCAGCGCTGGCTCAGCCAGGAGCTGCTGCCCAAAACCATTACCGATATCGGCATTCGCGCGTCGCTGATTACGCTGTTTACCAACGTCGGCTACGTGCTGCTGATCCTCATCACCCTGGCCGCGCTGGGCATTCAGTGGAACAACCTGGCCTGGATTGTCAGCGCCCTGTCGGTGGGGATCGGCTTTGGCCTGCAGGAGATTGTGAAGAACTTTATCTCCGGCCTGATCCTGCTCACCGAACGCCCGGTCAAGGTCGGCGATATGATCGGCATCGGCGGCATTGAGGGCGACGTGCGGCGGATCAACGTGCGCGCCACGGAGATCCAGCTCAGCGACCGCTCGACGATGATCGTCCCCAACTCGCAGCTGATTTCCCAGAACGTGCGTAACGCGACGATGGGCAACGCGCAGGGGGTGGTCACCATCGCCCTGACCTTCCCGACCAATATTGACCCGGAGCTGGTGCGCGATTTACTGCTCAGCGCCTACCAGGATTATGAGGTGATCCTCCCGACGCCTGCGCCGTATGTACGCTTCAGCCAACTGGGGCCAGAAGGCATTATCCTGAGCGTGACCGGCTACGTCGCCAGCCCGCGGATGGTCGGCTCCAGCAAAAGCGAACTGCTGTTTAATATCCTCAAGCTGCTGCGCAAAAATGAGGTGAACCTGTCCAGCCCCCAGGAAGTTGTTTTTATGAAGCAGCGGGCGAAGGCTTTGGACGATGACGATGAGTTTTCGTCTTAGGTGGAGACGGTTTTCCGGGCTACTTGCCTGAGTCTCACGTGCCCTGCCCGCCTTCGCCGTGCTTTGTCACAGCGAAGGCGGCCGCCGCTTATTTAGTGCAGACCCTGCACCAGTTCGCCGTTAGTCCACGCCAGCCCTTTCTTCGTGCGCACGAAGCGTGGCGCGGTTAAATTCTCTTCCAGCAGACTGAACAGTTGGCTGAGAAGATCCGTCATCTGCACCTGTTGAGCCTGCCCCAGCTGCTGGCCCAGCAGCACCTGGGTTACGGCGCTGCAATACTCACAGAGCATATCGGAATCGGCCTCTGACACGGTGCAGGGTGCCGCCGCTTGCCCCTCTTCCACCGTTAACCGCTCAATAAGATGCTGCGGCAGCGGATAGGTTAACACCACCCTCAGCACGTTAAATCCCGCCAGCAAACGCCCCACTAGCGCAATATATTCCGCGTGACTATGTGTTTCGATTAATTCATCCATCCAGCAACTGCAAACATGCAGCACATGAAATAAATCGTCCTTTGCGCCCAGCGGCATTTTTAATAACGCTGTGAACTCCTGAGCAATAATCGTTTGTTCCTTCGTCATTTCCGTGTACGCGAATGTGTTACTATCGGCGTTAGCCATAATGTGACTCCTTTTCAGTTACGTTGTGGTTAGCCCCCGTCTGGTGTTGGTGCACCTTTCGGGGGCGAATTCTTTCTTTGGTTACCTTTGAATGCTTCTTGAGTATCAACTTTTGTTTTTATACTGGATAAGTCAACAGTGGTTTGGTTCAAAATTATTGGAAACCTAAAAAACTCGAGGGGGATCGCGGAAATGTGATAATTGGGGAGTTGGGTTGCATTTGGGGGTTCTTTAAAAACCCACTTTGGGAATTTTTTCAGCGATAAAAAGAACATTTCATAATGATTTTTTTAGGATTATTAATTAGTCGATAAGGAGACCTAATGTCAAACGAAGAGAAAAAATCGCCAATAAATATAAATGCAGACTTTACTGGCATATTAAATGCTTCACCAAAAGGTGCAAAATATATATTCAATATTTTATTTGGTAAGAAGCATGCAGAAGCAGAGAGAAGAATAAGACTCTCTAATGCACAGGATTATTCAGATATGCTGAAAATTGTGGATGGAAATGCTATTTATGATCCAACATCAAATGAACTAACTCAGTTAAATAACACCAACCTTAAGTCTTTAATAATAGATACTATTCAAGAAGAGGAGGTGCTCAACATACTTGGCTGTATAAAATATGCAGCACCTATTTTAAATGAAGCCAATGAAAACAAAGATTACAAAGAACCAACACAAGACTTTATAAATAGATGGCGTAATGATGCCAAGCTAATTGATGATGAGACTATGCGTAATGTTTGGGGTAGAATTTTATCTGAGGAAATAAATGCCCCTGAGACTGTAAGTTTAAGGTCTCTTGATATAATCAAAAACATCACCAAGGTTGAAGCTCAATATTTTTTTAGACATTATTGATTTTATAATTTATGATAATAAACTAATCGATAGCCAATCAGATAAAATTTCCTTTTACAGTGCTCACAAAGCTATAGCATTAGTAGATGCAGGCTTATTGGTTTCGTATACCCCTGGTATGTATCGTTCTTCCAATTTACCAACTCAATCGTTCGGATTGGGTGGGGAAATAATACCTAAAATATACTATCTCCATAATGGTAATAAATACTTTTTTATCAACGCAGATAAAATCGTTAAACAACCCAATTTTTTATACTGGGAATTAACTTCAGCAGGCACAACCCTTTACAGAATACTTAAAGAAGAAAATCCTACAAAAGACCAATCTTTAAATGCTCTAATTAATTGGTTTATTACTTCAACCACTGCATCTGAGATATACTATGGAGATAGTATTGATGATTCTTTAGGAAAGAAAAATGTTATTAACTTAATGACCATAAAAAGGACGTGATAAAAATAATTTTAAAATATCAGATAAAAATAAGTTGTGGTGAATCTCAGTCATGCCCACCGAGAGGCACTATCACAAATAAAATTCTATGACGTAAACACCAATACAAGCAGACTCTGAATAAATCCATTATTTAAAAGGGACGTCCTGTCCCTTCCTTCTCAATCAAATATTTCATACTGCTAATCAACATTTCTCCGTTGTCAGTTTAGAAATCCACACTATCATCACGACAGTTTTCACGAACACTAGTGGCGCACATTAAGTACACAATCATTTTTATCTTCTCTAAAAATGTGACACACCACACATCCAAATATGCAATACACCACATTCCCCACCACTCACAAATTATTCACCCCCTGCTTTATCCCCCCAACACCGTCCAACGCAAAATTAACCCGATACTTAACATCATTCATTTCATAGAGCAGGTTATAGGTGACATCTTTCTTAAGCGTCAGGTTAAAGCAATGATCCGGGTATTTCTTTTGAACATAATCTTCAAAAAACAAAGGCTGCCGATAGGTATCTTCTGAGGACGTTAAAAGATAATAGGTGATAACATCACCTTCTTTCGACTTAATGCAAATTACGTCTCTGTTCTTTTGATAAACAGTGCCCGCGTTTCTAAACTCCAGCCGGTCTCCGACGCAGCCCGAAATTAGCCCTACCAGAATCAGGGTAATGACTCCAACTTATTGATAGTGTTTTATGTTCAGATAATGCCCGATGACTTTATCATGCAGCTCCACCGATTTTGAGAACGACAGCGACTTCCGTCCCAGCCGTGC